>CAYXQK010000168.1:0-5474 GCA_964467445.1 uncultured Syntrophaceae bacterium | reverse complement strand
ACATCGACGAAGTCAACGCGGGGCTTCTCCAGAGCGACACGGAGGAGGACGTCGGCCATCTCAAGGACCTCGCCTCGGAAGCCCCCATCATCAAGCTCGTCAACCTCCTCATCACCCGCGCCGTGGAGAGCCGTGCGAGCGACATCCACATCGAGCCCTTCGAGGGAGATGTTAAGGTGCGATACCGGATCGACGGCGTTCTGCACGAGATCGAGTCGATCCCCAAGCGCCTCCAGGCCGCCGTCATCTCCCGCGTGAAGATCATGTCGAAGCTCAACATCGCCGAGCGGAGGCTACCCCAGGACGGCCGGATCCGGCTCAAGGTGGGCGAGCGCGAGATCGACCTGCGCGTCTCCTCGGTGCCCGTCCTCTATGGCGAAAGCGTCGTCATGAGGATTCTCGACCGCGAGGGCATCGTCGTCGATCTGCAGCGGCTGGGCTTTCCGCCCAACACGTTCAGGGCCTTCGAGCAGCTCATCGGCCGGCCCAACGGGATCCTCCTCGTGACGGGACCCACGGGAAGCGGAAAGACGACCACCCTCTACGGGGCCCTCGACCGGATCAACGCCCCCGACAAGAAGATCATCACCGTGGAAGATCCCGTGGAATACCAGATCGGCGGGATCAACCAGATCCAGGTGAAGCCCCAGATCGGCCTCACCTTCTCCAACGCCCTGCGGCACATCGTCCGGCAGGACCCCGACGTGATCATGATCGGCGAGGTCCGCGACCTCGAGACGGCGGAGATCGCCGTCCAGTCCGCCCTCACGGGGCACCTCGTCTTTTCCACCCTGCACACCAACGACGCACCCAGCGCCATCACGCGCCTCCTCGACCTGGGCGTCGAGAACTTCCTGCTGTCCTCCACGGTCCGGGCAATTCTGGCCCAGCGCCTCGTCCGGGTCATCTGCCCCCACTGCCGTGAAGAGGACCCCTCTTCCGCCTCGGCAAACGAGCTGGCGCTCTTCGGAATCCCCCCGGAGACAGCGCTGTACCGTGGGCGGGGTTGCGAGAAGTGCACCGGAACGGGCTATCACGGGCGCACGGGGATTTTCGAGCTGCTGATCGTCGATGACGCTGTCCGGAAGTTGATCCTGCGGGATGCCGACGCCGGCCAGATCCGCGAGGCCGCCCGGCAGGGCGGGATGAAGACGCTCCTGGAAGACGGCACCGAGAAGGTCCGCCAGGGCGTCACGACGGCCGGGGAAGTCTTCCGCGTTACGCAGGAGGCGTAAATGCCCGTCTTCTCCTACAGGGGTGCGACCAGGGAGGGCGTGATCGTCGAAGGAGCCATCGAGGCCGCCGACGAACGGGCGGCCATCGAGCGGCTGAAGACCACGGACGTCATCCCCCTGCGGGTGGCCACACCCGCAGCTGCATCGCGCTGGACCCTGCGGCTCAAGTCCTCGAGGGCGGACCTGGTGACCTTCACCACAGAGCTGTCGGCCCTGCTCGGCGCAAGCCTTCCCCTCGACCGTAGCCTCAACATCCTTGCCGATGTCTCCGAGAGCGAGGGGCTGCGCAAGATCACGGTCTCCATCCTCCGGTCGATCCGGGAGGGCAGCTCCTTTGCCGATGCGCTCCAGCGGCACCCCGCCATGTTCCCGCGGCTCTACGTCAACGTGGTACGGGCAGGAGAGTCCGCCGGGGCCATAGATGCCGTTCTCGGCGAGCTGTCGGAATTTCTCGAGTCCACCCAGGAGTTGCGGGACCACGTGGTCTCCGCCATGATCTACCCGGCAATCCTCGTCGGGACGGGCGGCCTCTCGATCATCCTTCTCCTGACCTTCGTCCTGCCCCGGTTTGCCTCCATCTTCAAGGAGATGGGAACCTCCATCCCATTGTCGACGCAGGCCGTCCTGCTCGTCAGCGGCTTTCTCCAGAACTGGTGGTGGTTCCTTCTGATCCTTGCCCTTGCGGGGGTGTGGGCGTTCCAGCGCTACCGGCGATCGCCGGAGGGGCAGCTCAAGTGGGATGCCTTCAAGCTCCGGCTCATGAAGGACCTGATCCGTAAGCTCGAGACCGCCCGCTTCTGCCGCACCCTGGGCATCCTGCTCAAGAGCGGCGTCCCCCTCCTGCAGGCGCTCAACAACGCCCGCGACGTCATCGGTAACCGGGTGATCGCCCTGTCCGTCGAGAGCATCATGGCGGGAGTCAAGGAAGGCAAGGGCATCGCGGGGCCACTGGCCGCCTCGGGCGCGTTTCCGCCCCTGGCCCTTTCCATGATCACCGTCGGAGAAGAAACGGGACATCTCGAGGAGATGCTCCTCAAGGTTGCCTCCACATACGAGAAGAGCCTGAGACAGGCCGTCAAGCGGTTTGTCAGCATCCTCGAGCCCGCGATGATCCTCATCATGGGCCTCGTCATCGGCTTTATCGTCGTATCTATGCTGATGGCGATTTTCAGCATCACCGACATGCCCTTCTAGGCGAGCCCTGCAGCCTTGCTGCCTGCGGCCGGGGAAAAAAGAGGAGAGAAGGTGCCGGACGGAAGAATCGAATCACGAAACGGTGGGTTCTCCCTGCTCGAGCTGATGGTGGTTCTTGCCCTGATCGCCATCATCCTGGGATTGTCCGCATTTTTCTTCGCGGGAAACCTCCCTTCCGCCCGGCTCGACACGCTGGGGCGGGAGATGGCGGCATCGCTGAAGCAGACGAGGACCCTCGCGAAAACCAGCGGGGAGAAAAGGATCTTCTTCGCCGACATGGAGGCAGGCCGCTTCGGGATCGAGGGGCTCGGCGAGCGAGCGCTTCCGGAGGGGGTCAGCCTCCGCGTGATCGACCCCGACTCGGCCGAGGTCACCGGCGGAAAATACCGGATCACGTTCCAGCCCGACGGCCGGGGTGGCGGCGAGACCCTCATCCTCACCCGGGGCCGACAGATCGTCCAGGTGTCCGTGGATCCCACGGCGGGAGCGGTGGTTCTGAGATGAACACGATGAGCACTCGAGTCGCAACCCGGCGAGACGAACCCGGCAGGGCCGGGTTCACCCTCCTGGAGGTCCTGGTGGCCCTGGTTGTCCTGGGAACAGCCGTGGTCATCGTGCTGCAGCTTTTTTCATCGGGTCTGCGGTCGATCCGGGCCTCCGAGGAGCTGGCTGTCGCCTCGCTGAAGGCGGAGGAAAAAATGTCGGAAATCCTCGACGACAACGCCCTCGAACCGAAGGCATGGACGGAGAACACCGACGATGGCTATCGCGTCGACGTGTCCGTGGCCGAGGCGCTCGCAGACAGGACGGAGAACCTGACGGTCAGGATCCTCGAAGTGGACCTGACGCTGCGCTGGATGACAGGCCCACGGGAGCGATCCCTCACCGTACGGACGCTGAAAGTGGTGGACAGGCTGGCATCCACGCTGAAACCGGTATCGCAGTAATACAAGGGACCGTGGGCATGGACCAACGCACAGGGCAACCCGATCGGGGCTTCACCCTACTGGAACTCGTCATCTCCATGGCGATCCTTTCGCTCATCGTCGTCTTTGCAACGGGCGCCCTGAGCCTGGGGGCACGCTCCGTTGCGCAGGGCGATTCGAAGATGGAGGGTCTCGAGAGGCTCCGGATGGGGCTCTCGACCTTCCGCGCCCAGATCGAGTCCCAGGTCCCGCTGCGGGTCGAAGAGGAGGGGGTTGGCATGCGGTATGCCTTCAAGGGCGATGCGAAGACCCTCGAATTCGCCACGGGCTATTCGGCCTGGGGTACCGACCAAGGCCCCTTCATGGTGAGCTATCGCGTCGAGGAGACCGCCGCCGGAAGACAGGCGCTGCGGGTTTCGGAGTCGGTCTACCGGACGGAGGCGAAACGGGAGATGCTCATCCTCGAGGCCTCGGAGATCACCTTCGATTACGATCAGCCGGCGGCGGCCGACCCGGCAACCCCCTGGGGCGACAGCTGGACCAATCCGGACACCATTCCCGCGCGGGTCAGGCTGCACCTGGCGGACGGAAAGAGATCCAACGTTCTCACCATCCCCACGCGCTCGCAGGGGGCCCTGACGCCCGGGGCGACGGGAACGGTCGTACGGGACACCCCGAGGAGGCCGCCGATATGAGCGCTTTCAAGCGGCGGCGCATCTCCGGAAGCCAGCGGGGAGTGGCCCTTCTGCTCGTCCTCTGGGTCCTGACGGCCCTCATGGGGATCGTCTTTACCTTTTCCGTCCTGGTCCGGAATGACCTGGCCTCGGCGCTGAGTTTCCGAAACGATCTGGCCAAAAGGCTCCTGGCCCAGGCGGGACTCGAACGGGCGACCATGGAGATCCAGTACCGGCTCCTCAACCGGGGCCAGGCGATCATCCTGGAGGGAAAGGAGACCTGGAAGATCGACGGCACGACCTATCGCGACAAGCTGGGCGAGGGGTACTACACCGTCCGCATCACCGATGACTCGGGAAAGATCAACCTCAACGCTCTCACCGACACGTCGGGCATCCTCCTGAAAAATCTCTTGCTTCAGCTGGCGGTTTCAGGGGAAGATGCCGACATTATCGTCGACTCCATCCTGGACTGGAAAGACACGGACAATCTCGTCCGGCTGCACGGGGCGGAGGACGAGTACTACATGGCCTTGCCGAAACCCTACAAGGCAAAAAACGCGAACTTCGAGACCCTCGAGGAGCTGCTCCTGATCCGGGGGGTCACGCCCGACATCTTCCACGGTACGGAAAAGCACAAGGGCCTGGGTCACTTCCTGACCATCCACGGCAATGCGCAGCGGATCAACATCGCGTCGGCCCCGCGGGAGGTCCTGGCGGCGCTTCCGAACATGACGCCGGAGCGGGCGGAGCAGATCATCGAGCGGAGGAACACCGATGCGATCCTGAAGCTGGAGGACTTCAGGGACATCTTCGGCGGGGACTACCCGCAGGTATCCCCCTACATCGGCATGGACGAGTCGGGGATCTTCAGCATCGAGTCGGCAGGGTTCCTGGAAGAAGGCAAGCCCGGCTACGCAATCCAGGCAACGGCGGTTGCGGACAAGCCCACCCGCCTGAGATACCTCTACTACCGGAGCCCCGCGGGTTGGACCCCATGACGATCCAGGAAGCGGCCAGAAAGACATCCGATCTGTACGAGATTTGGTCGGCCCGTGCCCGCGTCGCGGGAAGGGCCGCGTGGAAAGGCCTGTCTTTCAATCCCGTCGAAGCCCATCTCATCCCCCGGGATGGGGTGGCCATCTCGCTCGAGCAGGACGGGTTCACGATCCTCACGGGCAGGAAGATTTCATCCCGCATCAGGATCTCCGCCGCCCGCCGCTTCGGCAGGGAAGAGGGAAAGGCCCCGGATCCAGAGCGCGTGGCCTCGGCAGCCGCCGTGTTTCTGCGGGAGACCCGCCAAACTCCCCGGGAGGTGTGCCTCTGCATCCCGAGGGCGTGGATCCTTTACCGGACGGCGGAGTTCCCGGCCGTTGTCAGCGAAAACCTCCCCGGCGCCGTCTCCTTCGAGATGGACCGCCTCACGCCCCTTTCCGCCGACAAGA
>CAYXQK010000167.1:0-6917 GCA_964467445.1 uncultured Syntrophaceae bacterium | reverse complement strand
CTGGCTTTATCGCAAGCGATGGACCGGAAACAGTTGCAAATCCGCCTGGTCGGACGTGGCGGCTTGGCCGCCTATTTGGGGACAGCCGATGCGAAAGAAGTGGAAGCCATGATCCTTCAGGGCGATGCAAAAGCCGAACTCGTCTATCAGGCGATGGCCTATCAAATTGCCAAGGATATCGGCGCCATGCGGGTGGCGCTGAAAGGGCCGGCGGACGGAATTATCCTGACGGGCGGTCTGGCCCGCTCGGAGATGCTGACGGGCTGGATCCGTCAATGGGTCGAAGGCCTGGCGCCCGTCTTCATTTATCCCGGCGAAGATGAAATGACGGCGATGGCCGAAGGCGGCATGCGGGTCCTGTCGGGGGAGGAGCCAGTCAGGCAATATGATTCATAAAGAGGGAGCTTTGCATAACCCTTGAAAAATGGCTTCGCCGCGGCTCAAAAATCTTTTCCGCTAAGAAAACAACCAGACGTAATCATGATATATTATAAACCGTTAACGTAATTTCTGGAAAGGCGGAAAACATTTGATTCGCCGCTTGCGAACCATTTTTCAAGGGTCTCAAGAAAACATAATTTAAGGAGGTATGGTTATGAAACCCATTGGCCCGATGATGTGGGAGCATCGCCTGATCGAAAAGATGCTGCGACTGTTTGACGGGGAAATCAAGAAAATTAATGAACATAAACGAGTAGATGCAGTTTTTATAGATATGGCCGTCGACTTTATCCGCACCTACGCCGACCGGACCCATCACGGCAAGGAGGAGGACATTCTTTTCCGGGACCTTGTGAAAAAACGGCTCACCCCGGAACATGCCAGGATCATGGATGAATTGATCTCGGAACACAGATACTCCCGCCAGGTCGTGGGGAAACTCGTGGCCGCCAAGGAAAGATACCTCAAAGGCGAAGACACCGCGCAGGAGATCATCGCCTTTTTGAAGGAACTGGCGCAATTTTATCCGGTGCATATCGAAAAGGAAGACAAGCATTTTTTCTATCCCTGCATGGATTACTTCACGAAAACGGAACAGGATCAGATGCTGGCCGAATTCTACGAATTCGACCGCAACATGATTCATGAGAAATATCAAAAGGTTGTTGATCAGATCATGTCACGGTCCGAGTGAAACGTGATCGTGAAACGAGGGGCCCATGCACGAGCTGGCCGTCACGGAAGGGATTCTGAAGGTGGTTCTGAGGCATGCCGCGATGAACGGGGCCTCGCGGGTCGTGGGCATCGGCCTGAGAATCGGGGAACTCAGCGATCTGGCCGATGAATGGCTTCAGCGTTACTTTGATTATCTGAGCCGGGACACCATCGCCGCAGGCGCCAGCATCCGGATTGAGAGAATTCCTGTCGTCTTCCGCTGCGAGGCATGCGGGGAAACCTTTCCGGTCAGACTCAGCGAAACAAAGGATATTGTCTGTCCGTTCTGCGGCCCGGGAAAGGCGATCCTGGTATCGGGCCGTGAATTCACGGTCCAGCAGATCGAGGTGATCTGACCGGCCCCGGCATTCGAATCCGTCACTGACACAACGAGAGGTTTGCATAACCGCTGAAAAATGGTTCGCAAGCGGCGAATCAAAGATTTTTCGCATTTCCAGCAATGAGGCTAATTTATTGATTTCACAAATGTTTAATTATCATCATATCTCAAGCGAAAAAGATTTTGAGCCGCGGCGAAGCCATTTTTCAAGGGTCTCTCCGTAGGTGTTTTGCAAACGGATGCGCGCGGCTCTCGGCAAAAAAAGAGGAGGTATCGTTCCATGGCAGATATCCGTCTGATCGAAATCCGGGAGGAGATCCTCTCGGACAACCTGCAGCTTGCCGAGGAAATCCGGCAGGACCTCCGCCGGGAAGGCGTCTTCATGCTGAACCTGATGGCCTCTCCGGGCGGCGGGAAGACCAGCCTTATTCTGGAGACCATTCACCGGCTCAGGGATGAATTCCGCATCGCCGTTATCGAGGGGGACATCGATTCCACCGTCGATGCGGAAAAGGTGGCGGCACTTGGTATCCCCGCTGTTCAGTTGCGCACGGGCGGCGCCTGCCACCTCGATGCGCCCATGATCCGCATGGCCCTGGACGGCATGGATCTTTCGGCCCTCGATATTCTGCTGATCGAAAATGTCGGCAACCTCGTCTGCCCGGCCGAATTCGACACGGGGGCGACGAAACGGGCCATGATCCTGAGCGTCCCGGAAGGAGACGACAAACCTTTGAAGTATCCCCTGATGTTCAGCGTCTGCGACGCGCTCGTGGTCAATAAGATCGATTACCTGCCCGATCCCGGCTTTTCCATGGCGGTCCTCAGAGAGCGGGTCTTGAAATTGAACCCCGGCATCCGGATCTTCGCGGTTTCCTGCCGGACGGGTGAAGGGCTGGACGATTGGGCATGCTGGCTCCGAGAGCAGGTTGCAGCCTGTCAAAAGCCATAATCATCATAAAATGTGACATGCTTCTGAGCAAAAAAACGGTCCTGATCCTTTTCTACCTTCTTCTGATACTGACCGTCTGGGGAAGCCGGGAGGACGTCCGGGCTCAGGCGGCGCCGTCCGTCGGGCAGCTCTCCATTGTCTTCACGCACGACCTGCACTCCTATTTTCTTCCCCATGAGGTTTTCACGGGCGAGGACCGGCCGGCGCTGCGGGGTGGATACGCCAAGATCGCCCGCCTCATACAGGAGCAGCGCGCCCTCAAGGGGAACCGCATGCTGCTGGTCGATGCGGGAGATTTCAGCATGGGGACGCTCTTCCACACGACCTTCATGAAGGAGGCCGCCGAACCCAAGCTCATGGGGGAAATGGGGTATGACGTCACGACCCTCGGGAACCATGATTTCGATTTCCACAACGACGGCCTGGCCGCAGCGATGCGCATCGCCCGGTCGAAGGGAGGGGCGTTGCCGGCGATCGTGGCGTCCAATGTCGTCTTCAGCGGCGACGCCGCGGAACATGCCCTGAAAGAAGCCTTCCGGCACTACCCCGTCAGGGATTATATCGTCCTGGAAAGGAACGGCCTGCGCATCGGCCTGTTCGGCCTGATGGGAAAGGATGCGGCGGATGACGCGCCGTATGCACGGCCCGTGACGTTTGCCGATCCCGTAACCAGCAGCAAACGCGTCGTGGAGATTCTGAAGAACCGCGAAAAGGTGGATGTGATTGTCTGTCTGTCCCATTCCGGCACGTCGGCGGTGAAAAAAAACTCCGAAGATGAGATCCTTGCCCGGGAAATACCCGACATCGATGTGATCATCAGCGGCCATACCCACATGGTTCTGCCGCGGCCGATTGTCATCGGCAGGACCATCCTCGTTTCCGCAGGCCGCTACGGCGAATTCCTGGGCATTCTGGATCTGGAGGTCACAAAGGACAGGGGCATGCAACTGGCCTCCTACGCGTTAAAGCCCATCACAGCAGATCTCCCGGACGACCCGCAGTTTGCCGCAGACATTTTAAAATTCAAAAAAATCGTCGACCGGGACTATCTGGCGCCCTTTGGCTATCGTTATGATCAGGTCGTTGTCGAAAGCGATTTTCACCTGGAGCCGTTGTCTTCGATATACGCAAATCCCCGGGAGACGGGTCTCGGCAACATGATCACGGACGCCTACCGGTATGCCGCACAAAAAGCGGAGGGTAAAAACTATGAACATATCCATCTCGTGATTGATCCGTTGGGGTTGATCCGGGATTCCTTCCGGCGGGGAAAGATTACCGCCGCCGATGTCTTCGGGGTACTGCCGCTCGGCCTCGGCATAGACGGCGTTCCGGGGTATCCGCTCATGGTCGTCTATATCACGGGCCATGAGATGAAGGACGTGCTTGAGGTGCACACCTCCGTGGCGCCCCGTAAGACGGGCGCGCATTTTCAGCTTTCCGGTGTCAAGCTGACGTACAACCCGCATCGGCTCCCTTTCGATCGCGTCACCGCGGTAAAGGTACGCGACGCCGACGGCGCATACCGGCCGCTGGATCCCGGAAAGCTCTACCGGATCTGCATGAACAGCTATACGGCCAACATGGTGGAATTCGTGCAACGCGTCTCCCACGGGCTGATCCGGCTGACGCCGAAGGACAGGACCGGCAGGCCCGTGAACGATATCAAGGACGCCCGGATCGATGCGGATCCGCTGAAACCCGGCATTCAGGAACTCAAGGAATGGGCCGCCCTGGCGACCTACATGAAATCCTTTCCGGACACCGATGGAAACGGCGTCCCGAACATTCCCGACCAATACCGCGAGCCGGAAGGACGGATCACCTCCGCACCCTCCTGGAACCCCGTCCGGCTCATCGCCGGCGGCAACCGCATCACCTACGGCGTTCTCGCCGCAGCGCTTGTGGTTCTGTGTCTTTCGGGACGGCTGCTGTGGGAAATCAGAAAAAGGCTTGCCCGCCGTTGGGGGAAGCCGGATCAGGTGAGCAGGTTGTAGGCCGCGGGATCCAGTGGTGAGCCTGCCGGGAAGATCCGGGCGGCCAGCTCACGATCCATCATGAAGATGCCCTGCTTACTGTCGCCGATCATCTCCATCTGCCGCAGAATTTTCTCCGCATTGGCTTCCTCCTCGACCTGCTCCTTGGAAAACCAGGACAGCATGGTATCGGAGGCGATATCATTTTCTTTTCTGGAGAGCTTCACGAGATCATGAATCTTCGAGGTGATAAATTTCTCGTGCTCCAGTGTATCCTGCCACGCCTCCAGCGGTGATTTCCAGACGGTTTTAAGCTGATTGAGATTCAATAGCGTCACCTGCCCCCCGCGGTCAATGATGTGGTCGAAGAACTTCATGGCGTGAATCATCTCCTCATGGGCCTGACAGCGCATCCAGTGCGCCATTCCATCCAGATTCCCGGAATGGAAATAAGCCACCATGGACAGATAGATGTAGTAGGATTCCAGTTCATTTTTTATCTGTTCATTCATCAAGTCGCGCATCTTTTTTCCGATCATGTTTTTTGTCCTCCTTGCCGTTCGTTTTGTCGGTAACCTTAAATTAATGCCTTGCCGGCAAAATAGCAATCGTTATGTGGCGACCGATATAAATTATCTGATTGACTCTTTGGTTCTGCTTATCTATACTGCGCGGCCATCATGGCAATGGTCATAACCTTCGAGCTTGCCGGCTTGATCGAATATTCCGGCCGCCGTCGACGGACCGGATGACGATGGATGAAAAAGGACCAAAAAGGATTTCACGGATGAAACGCGGTTTGACATGCTTGGCGGTTGTGCTGATCATTCTGGGGCTCGCTTCCGGAGCGCGTGCGGAGGCGAACAGCATTGTAAAGATCAACAGCGATGTTGTCATTGAAGAAAACATGACTGTCCATCATGTGATCGTCGTAGGCGGCCAGATCACGGTTAACGGTACGGTCGAGAAGCATATCATTGCGATCGGCGGATCCGCCGTGCTGACACGGACGGCCGTGGTGGGCGGCGATGTGGTTGTCCTGGGCGGAATCATCGCCATCGGTAAGGGCGCGGATGTGCGCGGAACCGTGACGGAGATCAATTCCTCGAACGTTTCAGACGCCATCTCAAACCTCTTGAGCGACGACTGGGAAGGCTGGTCCTGGCTCTTCGCCCTCTTTTCAGTGATCATTTTTCTGACCACCCTCGCCAGCGCCATGCTGATTGTCGCCCTGATCCCGAAACCGATCATCACGATCTCCGAGGGCATCGCCCTGCATACCTACCGGGCAACCATTGCCGGATTTATCGGCCTGATGCTGATTGCCCCGATTGCCGTGCTGTTGACCCTGTCCGTCATTGGTATCGTCTTGATCCCGCTGCAAATTATTCTGGTTGTCTGCGCGGCCGTCTTCGGATTCATCGCCGTTGCCCAGACTGTGGGAAAGCGGGTCCTGTTCCTGACAAAAAAGCCGAATGACAGCCTCATCCGTCAGACCTTCTGGGGATTGCTGATCCTGTGGATCATCGGCTGGATCCCCTATGCAGGCTGGATGATTAAAGTATTGGCGATTGTTCTGGGTCTGGGCGGTGTGATGATCACGCGGTTCGGCACAAAAAAGGCTTCGGCTTGAGGGGCACCGCATGACTGAGACAAGGGCCGTTTCCCGTAAAAACAAGATCGTATCGCCCAAGGATGTCCTGGAACACGTTGAACCCGGAATGAGCATTTTCCTGGGGACAGGCATGGCCGAACCCCGTACGCTTGTAAAGCACCTGATGGCCTCCGATCAACTGAACCTCCAGGATCTTGAAATGATTCAGCTGATCAGCCTCGGCGATACGCCGTCCATCGATGCCCGCTATTCGAAAAAATACCGCCTGAAGACCTTCTATTCGGGATGGATTGCCGACGCCGCCATCCGTGAGGGACGGGTCGATCTGATCCCGAGCCGGTTTTCCCGCATCCCCTGGTTATTTAAATCGGGGGCGATCCGGATCGATATGGCCTTCGTTCAGATTACGCCTTTTGATGAGTCCGGCTATGCCAGTCTTGGCGTGGGGGTTGACGTGGCGCGCCATGCCATGGAACATGCAACGGTGGTGGTGGGTGAAATCAATGAGAATGTCCCCTGGACCCTGGGCGACACCCTCGTGCGCGCCGAAGAATTCGACTACCTCGTCATGGCGACGGAACCGCCCATTTACCTGGAGCGATGGCCCGTCAACGAGGTCTATGACAAACTGGCCTCCCATGTCGCCTCGGTCGTGACGGACGGCAGCTGCATTTCCTTTTCGATCGGCCCGCTTTACGATGCCCTGGCCCTGCATCTGAACCGGAAAAAACACCTGGGGATTCATACGCCATTCTTCACGGATGCCCTGATGGACCTGGTCAAGAGCGGCGCGGTGACGAACCGCCGCAAGGCCTTTTTTCCCGGGAAATCACTGGCATCCTATGCCCTGGGCACCGCGGAACTCATGCACTGGCTCGA
>CAYXQK010000166.1:0-2508 GCA_964467445.1 uncultured Syntrophaceae bacterium | reverse complement strand
AGGTCTGTTGCTTTGTTAAAGATGTCTCCCCATGTAAGCCCCAGCCACCATCTGTATTTGTTATATTTTTCAGCGTCTTTCTTCATATAGTTTCGAAATCCTTCGAGAGGCATACAACCCTCCTGGCAACGGTGAAGTCTTCCTCACCGTTCACGTAATGAAAAGAAAATATTATATTATTTTATCTAACCTAACCTTACCTTGGCTCTTTTCTTACCTCTTACTCCATGGCGGAGCCAAAAGTACTGGCGCAGGCTTGTAATCAGGGCTCACCACGATTTCCAGTTTTCCATTCTGCCACTGTGCAAGAACCCATGGAACATTTCCGATACCACGTTTGTCAAATGTTACGCGACCCTTGACTGTCATAATATCTGTCGTGGTAAGGGCTTGGCGAATGGCTTCCCTATCTAGTTTCCCGGCCTTCGTGATTGCATCGGCAAGAACCTGGAAGGCAGAATATCCATTGCCTACCGGCATACCGATAGGTTTGTTAGGATACTGGGCCCGATAATCAGCAACCAGTTTCTTGTTTCCTGTGTATGGCATTTCAGGCGTCCACTCACCGGAGGTAAGGATGTAATTTGCATCCTTTCCCATAACCTGCCAATAATTGGAGAGGTCAGGCCCCCGGACAAAACATGTTGCCTTCGGGGCGTAATCAAGCTCCTTCATCTGTTTTATCAAAGCCATACTCTGAGGTGGCGTGGGCACAGAAAACACAGCATCACATCCTGCAGACTTTGCTGCAAGGATAAGTGAGGCAAAATCTTTTGTATCAGGTGCGTACTTTTGTTCCAGGGCTATCGTGTAGCCACGCTCTTTGGCATATTGATGCAAATACTTGGTACACTCTTTACCCCAGTCTACTTGAAGCTCGAAGTTTGCTATCTTTTTCGGTCTTTGATCTTTTGGAATAGAGTCCAAGGCATTGAAGAATGCAGCAACTTCCATATACGAAAACATATTCGGCGCAAAAGTATATTTAAAGCCCTGATTAAATGCGTTTTCTACTGCAATAGTTATTCCTACCCATGGGATTTTGTTCTTTTCTGCTATGCCCAAACCTGCTATGTTCATATCGCTTGCAAACTCACCAAGATAAGCAACTACTTTATCTACGGAATTGAGTTTCTCCAATCTAGTAACTGTTTTACTTGGATCTGATTCATCATCATAAATAATCAGTTCAATTGGTATTTTTTTGTTGTATTCTTTAATGAAAAGACCGCCATCATCATTGATATGTTTTACAGCAATTTTATACCCATCAGCTACGTCAGTCCCTCCGGCGGCGAATCTTCCTGTGAGTGAAATTGATGCTCCGATTTTTATCGTTTTAGGTGCCGAACTTGCTGGCTGACCTGAAACGAAGCTGAACGAAAACAACAAGAATACAAGCACAAAACTGATGACCGTTACAAAACTCAAACCTTTTTTTGTAGTCATAATGAACCTCCTCCTTGAGATTTAGATTTATCTTCAGCCACTTCAGTGGCTAGTAAAGGTTCCCTTCCCTTTCTAAAAAGTTCACGTATTTTCGAGGGAAGGCCAATGATACCTTTCGGAAAAAAGAGTATCGTCAATATAAACACAATGCCAAAAATAAGGACATTCATCTCTCCAAGGGTCAATGCAAATATCTCTTTCAGAAGTACATAGCAGACAGAACCGACAATTGGTCCGATGAAGCTGCCCACTCCTCCGATAAAAGCGATAAGAATGGGCTCAAAGCACCACATTAAACCAAAGGGAAGATGCCAGTAAAAACTGGCATGGAAATAGGCAAAGCCCCCGCCAGCTAACCCTGCGAAGAAACTACTTAGCATGAATGCGATCACCTTATATTTAAAGATATTTACACCCACGGTTTGGGCTGCTTCCTCATCATCTCTGGTTGCTTCCATCCCCAGCCCGATCCGGCAATGAACGGTAAAATAGATTGTCGCCAGGGCACCGACCATAACAATCAGGAAAACGTAATACCTGGAAACCAAACCATATGTGGCCATATATTGTGCTGGCAGGAAGCTGATTCCTGGAAGCATGTTGCCCACGGTGATCTGGGCTATCCACGCAACGGCTAGGGTGCCTATAGCAAAATAATGCCCCTTCAATCGAAGCGCAGGCAACCCAATGATGACAGAGAGTAAAACCGATCCCAACCCTCCAGCCACTATGGCCAGGTAGAATGGCATTCCAGCAATCCACAAGAGTCTTGCAACAAGGGCTCCGATGCCAAAAAATGCTGCTTGCCCCACATTGACCTGTCCTGTATAGCCTCCGAGGATATTCCAGCTCTGAGAAAGAGTAATATAGAGGAAAAGCATACAAAGAATACTCAAGATATAATCTTTGCTTATAAATAGAGGTAATACAAAGAGAAACACGGTAAGGATTGAAGCGGTTATCGTCTTTTTCTTTTGTATCATCGTGTCACACCCCTACCTTCTTGCCGAACAGGCCCTGGGGCCTAAACATCAATACGAGAATAAAAATAAGCAAACC
>CAYXQK010000165.1:0-5379 GCA_964467445.1 uncultured Syntrophaceae bacterium | reverse complement strand
CGCTGGCTTCGCTTTACGGCTGCCGTCATCCGGGATAGCCAGGGAGAACTCGTTGGCGCCGTTGAGACCCTCGAAGACATCACGGAGCAAAAATCGGCTGAGGCCGCACTGAAGGGAAGTGCGCTGAAGAAATATTAAATTCTTTTATAGCCATGCGTACGTCCGTTGAGCGGATCTGTTGGACAGGAACAGAATATTTTAGCGGGAATCAAGGAGGTCAGGCCATCATGATGAGATCACACGCCACAAAATTAATAGAGATAACGGAGCAACATGCGGAAGCCATCGCCCAGCAATGGTATAATAACATCAAAATGAATCCCAAAACGCCGTATTATCACACAATGCCGGAAAGGAAGGCCATCCAGCAGGCCATGAATTTCTACAGCAAAGTCGGAAAACTGTTCCTCTCGGATAACCCTTTCGAGGACGCGCATATCCTGTTTGCCAAACTTGCGGAAGACAGCTATATGGCTCGTATCCCTTTGCCCCAGGCCATCTACGCGCTCACGCTCATGAGGCGCCATATGTGGCTATATGCCGAATTTCAGGCCACGTTCATGACCGCGGTCGAACACCATCATGCCGCAGAAAGCCTGAACCGTACGATTCTGATGTTTGACTATGCGACGTACGTCCTCGCTCTGAAATACGATGAACTGCTCCGAAGGGAAATCGAAGAAAAATTCAAATCGTTAAAAATAAAAAGTTCCCTTGGAATTTGGGAAAGTTCTCCAAAATAGTTTATATTTCAGAGGCTTATCCGCTCAATGCAGCATTCCCGCCCAGCGCGGGTCATGCCGCATGCGGGCGGTTATGCGCTGGAGCTGGCGGACCGTAATGCCGAGGACGCGGGCGGCCTCCTTGCGGTCGCCCGGGGTATGGCTCAGAACGTAGGCCACATGGGCATCGTCATTTTCCTTCAGCGTGCATAACCGTCGCGTGGAATGAGAGGACGGCAGGGGCGTCGCGCCCAGATGCTGCGGATAGATAAGGTCTGAGTCGGTCAGCAGGACTGCATTTTCCACAATCTGAGACAATTCGCGAATATTCCCGGGATAATCCCGGCGACACAGAATATCCATGGCCTCAGGCTGAAACCCCCGGATATTTCTATTGTGGCGCTCGGAGGCTTTCGACAGGAAGTGTGACGCCAGCAGGGAGATATCGCCCATCCGCTCCCGCAGGGGAGGCAGGTGGATGTGGATCGATTTCAGCCGGTACAGGAGATCCAGCCGGAAGCTCCCTTCCTGACAGGCGATGTCGATGTTTCTGTTGGAGGCGGAAACGACACGGACATCGACCCGGACCGGCTTGGTCAAGCCGAGCGGAAAAAAGGTTTTTTCTTCCAGCACGCGCAGCAGCTTCGCCTGCAGACCGACCGGTAGCTCCCCGATTTCATCCAGAAACAGAGTCCCTCCGTCCGCCTGCTCAAAATAGCCCCGATAAGGAGATTCCGCGCCCGTAAAGGCCCCTTTGGCATGACCGAAAAACTGACTTTCAAACATCGTAGCCGGAATGGCCGAAACGTTCACCGCCACGAAAGGTCCTTTCGGCGCGGGACCTGCCCGGTGAACCCCCCTGGCAACCAGTTCCTTGCCGGTTCCCGATTCGCCGGTAATCATGACAGGATTGCCGCTTCCAGCCATGACCTGGGCATAGGAAAGCAGAGACAGCATCCGGGGGCACTGGGTCATGATTTCGGAAAAAGCATCCGGCACGTCCAAATGGGCATCCCGGGCTGAAACAGAAAGCCCGATGAGGAGCCCCCGGCGTTCATAAGCGCGTTCAATGGCCCGGAAAAGGAGGTCGTTATCCACCGGTTTGACGAGATAATCATAAGCGCCCAACCGGATGGCCTTCACGGTGGTGGGAATGTCGTCGACGGCGGTGAGAATGACAAATTCCGTATGGGGACGGTAAGGTTTTGCGGACTCAAGCACCTGCAACCCATCTACATCCGGCATGAGCAGATCAAGAAGAACAATGTCAAATTCGGTTTCCCTGATTTTCCGAATGGCGTCCCTGCCATTGTCACAGACCTCCACGTTCCGGATGCCCCGCCATCTCAGGATTCGCCTGACCGAACTTAAAGAGATTTCTTCGTCATCAACGATGAGGATCTTCATAATCGCTGCCTTCCCACGTCACGAATAAAGTTTTTTAATTGCGACATACTGAAAGGTTTCTTCAGAAGGAGGTCCGCCCTGGGGACCGTCTTGCCGGACTGCCCATAAACAGCAGATTCAGCGGAATAAAGAATCACGGTCAGCAGCGGAAAGCGTTCCCGGATTCTTTTCAGAAGTTCCCCCCCGTCCATCCCCGGGAGTTTGATCTCCGAAATCACCATATCAACTTCCGGATAATCCTCCAGATAGGTGATGATGTCTTCAGGGGTATCCTCCAGACCCGGGGACCAGCCCACAGCATCGATGAAATTCATCTTCAGTTCATTCAAAAAGGCAGGGTCATGATCAATGCAGAAGATCGTCGGACGGATATCAATGCGGGTTTGGCCGTCTGCGGGCAAGAAGATGGAGAACCGGCTTCCCAATCCCGGTCGGGATAGAACCCCGATCAGGCCCTGATGATCCTTGATCAGGCCGTAAGAGATGGAAAGTCCCAGGCCGGTCCCATCCTTGTCCCTGCGCGTGGAAAAGAAGGGTTCGAAAATATGATCCAGCACGTCCCTTTCCATGCCCGTGCCGTTATCCTCGATTTCGATCAGGATCGCCTTGAGCCGCTTAAGGTATCTTGCGGTAATAATGATTCGTCCTTTACGGTCGGCGGGAATGGCCTGGTGGGCGTTGATCAGCAGATTGGCAATCACCTGTTCGATTTTCTGAAAGTGTCCGTGAATGGGCGGCAGATTGCTGTCAACATAACGATCGATACGGGATACCGTTTTCCGGATTTGAGCGCCCACAAGGATCAGCACACCCTGGATGACTTCACTGATCTGAACGGGTTTCTTCTGAGCCGATTCATCCGACCGGGCAAATTCTTTCAGGCCCGAAACAACGCGTTTGATCCGCTGGGCGGCAATCTTGAACTCCTCAATGATTTCCTTCATGTTCATGCAGACTTCCACATAGCGGATTCCCTTGTCGCCCCAGTCGGGATGGGAGGCGCCTTCACTGGCAAGAATCGGCTCAATGGTTTTCCACATTTCTTCCAGCAGGGGAATGTTGTAGGCAATAAAACTGACGGGGTTGTTGATCTCATGGGCGACGCCGGCCACAACCTCACCCAGTGCCGTCAATTTATGGGATTGAATCATCTGCTGCAGGCGGAGTTCTCCCTCCTGTCGGATGCGCCGGTCCTCCGTGACATCCCGCCACGCGCCGACCATGTAATTCCGGGATCGATTGCCGGTGCGAATCAAGCGCCGGGAATCCGAAAACCATCGATAGGACCCGTCGGCCGCCTGGAAACGGTATTCACTCTGATAAGCCCCTTTGCGGACGACCGTTTTCAGTTCCGCGAGGATCCTTTCGCGATCATCGGGATGGATGTGCTCCTGCCAGAAGAATAGATTTTCGATAAACTGCTGCGGGGTGTATCCGGTCATTTCGCTGATGGTATGGCTGATGAAGGTGGTCTTGAAGTGCTTGTCGGCGCTGCAGGTGTAAGAAACAATCGGCAATGATTTCAAGATGAGGGAAAGCTGTTCCGTCGTTTCCCTGAGCGCCTTTTCCGCCCGTTCACGCTCCCGGAGTTCCGCCTGCAGCGCTTTGTTTGCCCGGGCCAGTTCCCGCGTCCGCTCTCGGACCTTCGATTCCAGTTCTTCATAGGCTTTCAACAGGGCGGCTTCCGCCTGCTTTGCCCCGGTGATGTCTTCCAGGGTTTCAACAGCGCCGACCAGCACACCTTTTGCATTCCGGATGACAGCCGCCGTGAAGCGCAGCCATCTTCCCCTGTCGCCGAGGTCCGGGAAGAAATCCGTCGCCTCGTAAGCCTCATCGATCAGTGTTGATTTTGTGAACTTTCCTGCATACCAGGTTAGAATCGCCTCCGGGGATTCATTCACCAGCAGATCGGCCATGCAGGGTCGTTCGGCACCATAGAATGCCCGCCAGTGCTGTCGGGTTCCGATCACCTCTCCGGCCCTGATCCCGCTGAGTTCCGCCAGCGCCCTGTTCCAGTAGATAACCTTGCGGTCTCTTCCAATCACAAAAGCCGGAATGGGCGAACTCCCGATGACGCTGTGTAGATACTGCTCGCCATTACCGACGAGTCCGTCCGCCCACTTACATTCGTATTCTGCTGTTTCGTGGAGCCGATCCTGATGGTGATGTTTCTTTATCATTCAGCACACGTCCAGAGGAATCATTGAAAGCATCCGCCACGCTTTGGCTTCCCTATACCAGACGACTCACATCCGCACAAGCAGCATTGACGGCTTCGTAAAAAGTCCGGATGCTGCGTTGCGCTTCATCCTTCGTCGTTGCGGCGTACGCTTAATGTACGCCTCACTCCTCAGGATTTGCACGCCTTGCCTGCGGAGCTTTTACGAAGCCGTCGAATTTTGACCATCATCTGAATTTTTGCGAGTCCAGCAGCATGGCCGGCGAGGACGGGTCCTGTCAATCAAGTCAGCAGAAGATTCACGACATAAACGAACAACCCCATGACCGCCGAATAGGCCGCGCAGTATAGAAATGTCCTGCGGACGATAGACCGTTCCTCCGATTGCAGCCCCACCGTGGCGGCCGCGACCGAGATGCTCTGCGGCGAGATCATTTTCCCCGCCGTCGCCCCCGACGTGTTGGAGGCGACGATCCAGGAAACGTCGGCGCCGATCTGCCTTGCCGTCTCCCGCTGGAGTTCCCCGAGCAGAATGTTGGAGGCGGTATCGCTTCCCGTCACGAATGTACCGATGGCCCCCAGACCCGGGGCAAGCAGGGGATAGGCCTTCCCGGAAACCGTCGAAAGCAGGGTTGCAGTGGAGGCCACCATCCCCGAGTAGCCCATGACCTTCGCCAGGGCCACGATGTTGATAATGGTCCAGGCGCTCCATTTGATCCGGTCCAGCGACTGGAAGAAAACCCGACCGACCGTCTTCAGCGAGAGTCCCTGCAAGAGCGATCCGGCGATCGCCGAGACGAATAGAAGTGTTCCCGGCGTGGTGAGCCAGTCGACCCTCACGGCGCTTGTGCCCACGGGCACGGCAAGGACAAAGGGCGCGTGCTTCAGAAAATCGAGCGGCAGGAGGCGCGTGATGACGACGAAGGCAAGCAGGATAATGTAGGATGCAAGCGCCAAGAGGAGTTTTTTCTGATCGACATCCGCATCCCATTTCCCGGTAAGGGATTTGTAGAGAATATACAGGGCCAGCGACCCCAGAGAGCCCATGACGGCCACGAGTTCGGGGCCGAG
>CAYXQK010000164.1:0-5218 GCA_964467445.1 uncultured Syntrophaceae bacterium | reverse complement strand
TTAAAATATGAGGGGGCTGCCATAGAGCATGAGATAAAAGTGCTGAAAGGGGAGTTGGAGTATATTAATTATTTAAAAAAACAGATGGGTATGGTAGAAGAAGGGACATCACCTGATGCCCCCGATAAATAATAAAAGTTGGGAGAGGAGTTAAATGTTTATGGACAGAGTTGACGTAGCACGAAAAGACTATGACCCGAAGGTATCCCGAATTCCTGAGCTGATCGGCACCCATCCCGGAACCATTGCGCCGCTGGTAATCTGGAAGCCCAATCCCCTGCAGCTGGTCAAGCCGGTAAGCGGGTCACGCGTGAGCGGAAAAATAGAGGTGGAGCTGAAAATACGGGAGGGTAATGAGGAGCTGGAAAAAAACCTGAAAAAAATCGTCCTCACCATAGACGGCCAGCGTTTTGAGTTTGACAAGCCGCAGTGCCGGATTGAGTTTGATACCTCGCGCGCGCAGTACCGGCTGCTAAGGATCAAGGCGGAGGCAATCGGCAGCAATGAAGAGGAAAGCGATGCGGTACTTGCTTCCTATTATACCTTCGTGATAGCTGAAAACGGTGTGTTTGATAAAACAAACCCCTTGCTTCTTTTCAGCGGCGTTATCGAGCCGAAGATTGATAACACGCGCGGGGACTGGACGCCGGAGATGTACGATGCTGCCTTCAGGTTTTCAGAAAATATCATGAGTCATTTGATGCACTACGGGTTCGTGCCGGATTTTCTGAAAGAAGTCGATATGTTTACCGCGCTTATTGACCCCACTCAGCTTGATAAAGGGCTGGAAGAATACACGCCGCAGAAGCTGGTGAATATGCTGGGTAACGAGACCGGACCCGGATGCGATGGACAAACCTACACGGACATGATCGGTTCAACGCAGTGGATGGAAAAGACCAAGACCAAGCTCGGCACCATACTGCGCGGATATCATATCCCTGAAGCAGGGCTGCCCAATGACATACCCGATATCTTTGAAGTGTTTACCGCCCACGTCATCAGCAATTATTATAAATTCGCCCCGGTCGGCGGCATGCGGGGATGGGACCAGACCCAGATACTGTTCAGCGACGTTATCGAGGACCTCCGGAACAAGGGCTTCGAGGGGCCCTGGGACGTGTACTCTCTTATCATCGGAAAGAAGCCGGACTACCTGGTCGACAAGATCAAGCGGCACATGAAAGAGAATAATATTACCGGCATTGTGCTCTATGACTATATATCGGATCTTTCTGACTTTGAAGACACCAAGGGCATGTGGGAAGAGGTGCAGCACGCGATTGATATCGTGGAGAAGGAGACCGGCAAGAGGCTGCCGCTGTCCATCGTCCACACCACGGAGGGAGAACTCCTGGGCGTGCAGCCTGACTTTGCCGAGGCTGCCTTCAGAATTGCCCGCAACGAGATCGAGACCTGCGGCATCGCCGACGATTTAAAAGTGGGATTCATCCTGGGCGAGCACGGGTTCCCTCCCGGAAACGGCGAAGATGATGTTATTGATGTGAACATGAGAAGAGTGCGGCAAAACATTCGCAGGGTGTATGATAAGGAACTGCCGAAGCTGCGCAAAGGGGTTACTGAGTACGCCCTCAGTATGAATGAATTCAACAACCACCCTGATTCACCGCAGATGTCCTCCATGGAGCGGATGGTGGACTACCTGCACCGGGGCTTTGATGTTATCATATTCCAGCCGTACTATTTCACCAATGAAACCATTGATCTCTTTGAGCACCTGCGGCACTGGGCCTTTGAGGTTGACGGTCTTGATTATCACCATGAATTCCACGGCGGCCATGAGATAGCGCAGAACTACCGGAGCGATTTTAATTTCCGGGGCGCGCGCATTATTATTACCGGATCGCTCATGGGGCGGTATGAGAAGAATGGTAACGAGCCCCTGGTGAAGGAAGCCTACACGCTTTTCAAGGGCAGCATTGTTGATACCATAGCACGGAAAATAGCTGCGCTGTAAAGCGCAATGGCCGACTTGCGATAGCGCTGGCCCGGCTTTTCATACCATCTGCGGCGCATAGGAGTTTCCTCCTCTTATTCCCTATCTCCTTCCTATGAGCTGCGGATGTTTTTATTTCTGGCAACTAAGTGAAGGTCATATTGAGATGGTCAGGGAACTGCTGCAGCGCGGCGACGATATAAAGGAGCTATTAGTTCTATGTTCATTGAGGTAACAAACGGAAATGCTGAAGATAAAAAGAACTATATGCGCAAGCTGCTCCGCACATTCATTGAAACAAAAATGAAAACATATAGTGAGCTTGAGGCACAGAACGCGGACCATGCTGCTGCAAAAACAAAATACCTGGCAAGCCTGTGGATGGTTTTTTCTGTTACCGGGATCATGCAGCAGGAAGAGATATCGCAGCTATCAGGCATTGCACGCGGCCTTCTTCAGGGCTGGGAAAGCGATAAAGAATTTAACGCATCAGTGGAGTGCAACTATAAGGATTTTTTAATCTACATCGTAAATCTGTTTGCCTGAAATGTAAAAATATGGATTTGAACTGGCAGTTTTTAAAATAAGATTTTGATCGTATCAGACAATTGCATCTTACATTGCGAAGTCAGCATCTACTTTGTTGCACTGTCTGAGGTTGATAATTTCTCCCGCAACATTTTTTATATTTTAACCCGCTGCCGCAGGGACAAAAACTATTCGCCTATTTTTATCTTTATGGATTTAGCACAAGTTCGTGCGGCAACTTTCAATGCTGACTGATAACAGTTAACTATCTTTCTGGTTAAGGCATCTGTTTCATCCTTACTGAACCCTGCCAGCTGACACATAAAAAACATTGCTGCCAAATGTTTTTCAAGAAAGTCATTAAAAGTATCATTTTCAATGCTGTAAAACTTGCCCTGCTTTTGAAAATCACACAGACATAATGTTATCCACTCAACTGAATTGAACTCCTCATTGTTAAAAAAATAAAACCAGTAGGGAAACTGCTCATCAAGTAATGTGATGAATTCTTTTACCTCACCAATTTTCTCCAGATTGCGGCTATCGTTATCATAGCCGGAAACTGATATAACAAGCCGTTCATAAAAGTGACGCGCATTAACCGGAGTACTGTACAGCAGCTTTAAAGATTTTAACGCTCCCGTAAGGTCTTTTGCTTCCACTTCTTGCAGGGAAATGGTGATTGACCATAAATCATTGTCACAATTACCTGTTCTCGGGCTGTTTGTTGCCGTGTGAGGCAAGTTCTTGGCGGCAAAGCAGTATTGCTCGCTGTGTCTATCGCAGGGCTATGAAAACCTTGTGTCTGCGCCTGACTATTTCTGCGACAAGGTTGTCACGGTGCTGCCGGCGCTTTTTTAGCCAAGGAAGAAGATGCGATGCTTGACAAGGAGAGCCTTGAAAAAAAGTGGCGTAGAATCTTCGCCGACTATTGACAGATGCTTATTTTAAGTTCAAAACTATAGCAGCATGTGCTTATATCTCCCTGCAGAATAAGCGGGCTCAAAGAGGAAACGGAAAAACAGTAGAAGATGTATGCTGAAATTTTTTAAACAGCGCCGTTATGTGCAAATCACCGTCTATCTCGCGGCCATAGTGCTCTTAATTGCGCTGGTGGTGTACGGCGTGATGGAGCAGTCAAGTTTCGCGGATGCTGTTGTCGAGTCGTTTGTTGAATGAACTACAGCACGGAAGCAGTGCCTGCCCGTCTTAGCCCAGAGGTAGCGTAACTACAATCATAGTCCCCTTGCCAACCTCACTCTCCGCCCTGATATGCCCGCCATGTGCCTCAACAAAGCGTCTCGCAATTGCAAGGCCGAGGCCGGTGCCGCCGGTCGAGCGCGACCTTGATTTGTCCACCCGGTAGAGCCGGTCAAAAATATAGGGAAGGTCTTCCGGTGGGATTCCCGCGCCGGTATCACTGACCCAGAGCTGAATTTCTGAAGCGCTGGATTTTGTTCCTACCTCTATGGTGCCGTTTGGCGGGGTGTAGCGGATGGCATTGGCGAGCAGGTTGGAAATAACCTGGCCGATGCGCTTCTCGTCTATCATAACCGCGGGAAGGCCAGGCGCAATCTCCTGTTTGAACGTGATGGCCTTCTCTTCGGCCTGAAGGAGAAACCGCGAGACCTCGCGGGACAAGACCTCGCCTAGTGCAACGCGGGAGCGCTCAATGGTCAGCTGGTTATTTTCCAGGCGCGAAAGCATCAGGAAATCATCAATCAGATGATCAATGTGGTTTACTTCCTCGCATATCGCCTGCAGGTGCTTGGACTGCGCCTCTTTTTCCATCTCCCGGTCAATGAGGATTTCAGCGTCGGTCTGAATGCGCGCCAGCGGCGAGCGGATTTCGTGTGAAATGTCAGCAAGCAGTTCGGTGCGCGATTTGTGAAAATCAGCCAGGCGCCGGGACATATCATTAAAGGCGCTCCCCAGTTCACCGATTTCGTCCCGCGAGCGGATATTGACCTGCACCCCGAATCTGCCCATGGACATCCTGCGTGCCCCTTTGGTTAATTCGCGAATGGGTTTGGTCAGCCAGCGGGAGAAAACAGCGGTCATGCCTGCGAGGAGAAAAAGCAGGATGAGTGTGGGCGCGCCCTGGGGAAAGATGCTTTTTTCAATGAGCGGGTAGTAAACCTGCAGCACTGCTATTGGCTGCTGACCGCGCTTCAGAGGCATGGATACCACATGGATCCAGCGGGGAAAAATCAGGGCCAGATGTTCACCAGAGCGAAGCGTTTCCTCAATAACGGTCATGGAGATCCTGCGCGTGTCCCTGAGACGGGGTTCCATCCATGCGGCCAATTCCCTGCCCTGCGTGTCAAAGACCCGGATGTTGGCCTGCTCATTCACATGGATGGTTCTGGTGATATCGGCGAGGGATGCAGATGGAGCGGTGAGTGAAGCCGTAATCCGTTCGGCAATGGAGCGGGTTTCATCAATAAGGCTTTTTTTAATATGGGGGTGCACCTCAATTTCAGGGGCAAAGATAAAATAGGTGAGCACCATGACGGAAGCGGTCAGAATAATTGAGGCAAGAAAAGCCAGAAACAGCTTCCCGTAAATGCTTTTGCTGAAGCCTTTCATATATCAGGAGACCTGAAATTTATATCCTGCGCCCCACACGGTTATGATGTAGCGGGGCTTTCTGGGCAAATCCTCTATTTTGTTGCGCAGGTTGCTGATGTGCGCGTCAATGGAGCGGTCAAACGGCTCAAGCTCCCGGTCCCG
>CAYXQK010000163.1:0-15554 GCA_964467445.1 uncultured Syntrophaceae bacterium | reverse complement strand
AAAGACGGATTTCGGCCCGCTGTCGCACAGCGACTACAACAAAAAGAACCCCTGCTTTCTGTGTTCGCGTCTGAGACGCAAGCGGATCTTCGAAATCGCCGCCGAGCAAGGATGCAACAAGATCGCCTTCGCGCATCACCGCGACGACATCGTTGAGACCCTGCTGCTCAACATGTTCTACGCACGCGAAATCAGCACGATGGTTCCGAACCAGAAGATTTTTGACGGTAAACTGCATATTATCCGGCCCCTGACCTATATCCGGGAGGCGCTCGTGAAAAAATACGCTGCGGAGCGCTGGTTTCCGGCGATTGAAAACCTCTGCCCCACGAGCAAAACGTCGCGGCGACTCTATATCAAGCGCCTGCTCGATGAGCTTGAAAAAGAGAATAAGGACATCCGGCATAATATCTTCAGGTCCATGAATCGTGTCAAACAGGATTATCTTTTGACTAAACCGGTGAAAAACAGTGGCTAAAAAAGAGTTCTCCGAAAAAAACATCTGCCAGAACAAAACAGCCAGGCTGAACTACTTCATTGATGATACCTTTGAGGCCGGCATCGTTCTGGTGGGCACGGAAGTGAAATCCCTGAGGGAGGGACGGGCCAACCTGAAGGATAGCTATGCGGTGGTAAAGGATGAAGAAGTTTATCTTCACGAGCTGCATATCAGCCCCTACACCCACGGCAACCGCTACAACCACGACCCCCTGCGCGTCCGGAAACTCCTGTTACATAAGCAGGAAATCCGCCGGCTTTACGGGAAATCCCGGGAAAGAGGGCTGACGCTGGTTCCCTTGAGGATGTATTTTAAAAACGGCAAGATCAAGGTTGAAATCGGAATCGGACGCGGCAAGAAATTCCATGATAAACGCGAAGATATCAAGCTGAAAGAAGACCGGCGGGACATTGAGAGGGCCTTCCGCGCGAGAACCCGGGACCAATAGTTTCGATAGGCATTTCCAGCTTGACTTTATCACGCTCGACACATATACTGAACCCGCTTTTATGTTCTTTGAATCTCTCCAATTTATGGGGGCGTCACGGTTTCGACGGGGATAGTTGAAGCTGTAGCAGCGTACCGAGGTTCCTACAGGCCTCGTTAAACAGGTAGGAAACATATAATCGCAGACAACTACGATTACGCCTTAGCCGCTTAAACGGCTAACGTTCTGCCGGTTCTGCCTGCCGGGCCGAACAGAGCGTCGATCAGACAGGATAGCCGATCTCTCTTTCCCGGAGGGAGAAAAGCGAATTCCAAACGGGATAGTTACTGATCAATCCTGCCTTTGGGAGTTTTCAGGAGCGAATGCAAATCAAAGGATACGTACGTAGAAACTGCAGTGGAATGTTTTCGGACGCGGGTTCGACTCCCGCCGCCTCCACCAAGACCTAATCCAGCACAGTCCAAAATTGAAAATGGAATGCATTTCTATGAAGTCAGACCTGACCCCCTCTATAAAGCATCTTTTCTGGTGGGTGCCTGTCAACGAAGCACCGTCATGACCCTGCTAACCAAAATCAACGCCAGATCCGCCCGCATCGCCGTCATCGGACTGGGCTATGTCGGCCTGCCGCTCGTCATCGAATTCTGCCGGGCCGGGTTCAATGTCACGGGCTTCGACGTCGACGAAAAGAAGATCGACCTGCTTCGCCAACGGAAAAGCTACATCCGGCATATCGACTCGGCAATCCTTGCTCCCTTCTTACTCCCTCTCCCTGCTCCCCCCTTCACCCCCACTTCAGATTTCTCCAGGCTCGCCGCCATGGACTGCATCCTCATCTGCGTCCCCACGCCGCTCAATAAAAACCGCGAGCCCGATATGCGGTATGTCTTCGATACCACGCGCACCATTGCCCAATATCTGCGCCAGGATCAGCTTGTCGTTCTGGAATCCACCACTTATCCCGGAACGACTGACCCGGATGTCCGCGTAATTCTTGAGGAAAGCGGTCTTATCGCCGGGCGGGACTTCCACCTGGCATTTTCGCCGGAGCGGGAAGACCCGAACAACAAGGATTTCGGTTTGAGCAGGATTCCCAAAGTCGTCGGCGGCTACACCCCGGAATGCCTTAAAGCCGCGGTGGCCATGTACGGCGCGATCGTAGAGAAAATCGTGCCTGTCTCGTCGCCCCGCGTCGCCGAAGCGGCCAAGCTGCTGGAAAACATCTATCGCTCCGTCAACATCGCCTTGGTCAATGAACTCAAGATGCTCTTCGACCGGATGGACATCGACATCTGGGAGGTCATCGAGGCCGCAAAGACCAAACCCTTCGGCTTCCAGGCCTTCCATCCCGGCCCGGGGCTGGGCGGCCACTGCATCCCCATCGATCCCTTTTACCTGACCTGGAAGGCGCGGGAGTTTGAATTCAATACGCGCTTCATCGAGCTTGCGGGCGAAATCAACACCGCCATGCCGGATTACGTCGTCCTGAAAGTCATGAAGGCCTTGAATGCCGTCGGAAAACATCTGCAGGGATCCAAAATCCTGATCCTGGGGCTGGCCTACAAGGAAAACGTGGATGACGACCGCGAATCGCCATCCTACCGCCTGATGGAAAAGCTCGAAGAGCTTGGCGCCGAGGTCAGCTTCAACGATCCCTGCATCCCGGTCATCCGCCCCTCCCGGGAATATGCGAAGTACGCCGGACGCCAATCGCAGAAAATCGATAACACATTCGACCTTATCCTGATCTTGACAGCGCATGATGAATACCGGGATATCGATTTCGCCTCTCTAAATATCCCTATCGTCGACACCAGAAATGTGCTCAAAGATATAAACCCCTTGTTTTTTAAAGCGTAGGAAAAATTGTTCACCGGGTTGACTGACTTACTGAAGCAATTGGATAGACTGTAAAAATGCTACTTAGAGAAGGATGAAAGGCAGGACCGGAGATTAATTTTCTGGGTAAGGATGCCGAGCTTGTTTCTGATATGATACCGGTGATGGTTGATTGAGTTTGCGGACACCCCCATAAGATCCGCCATTTCCTTGGTGGTTTTCCCATTTATGATCATATTGGCCACCTTGATCTCCGTGGGGGTGAGGTTCTGGTATTTTGAGAAGAGCGTGTGGGAAAAGGGCGAAACAATATTCATCAAATTTGATTCAAGAATATCCAGATAAGTTTTGCTGTCCGGATTCAGCTTTTGTTTCTTCAGTATTTCCAGGCTGGGGGTTATGAGGTGCTTGACATTGGACAGCACCTTCTCTTCCAGTTCCCGTCTGTCCTCATCCCTTTGTTTCAGGAGTACTTTCAGGGCGGAATTGAGTTGCTGAAGTTTGACGGAATGGAGGTGCAGTTCCCTCCCTTTCCTGCGTAATGCATCTTCGGCACTCTTGGATTTTTTAACCTCCCCGACCAATTGCTTGTTTTTCTTGCTGACCTCAGCCGTGCGTTCCTTGACCAGTCTTTCCAAGGTATCCTTTGCATTCCTTTGCTCGGTGATGTCACTGCTCGTACCTTCATGGTATAAAATATTGCCCTGATCATCCTGTACGACGCGGACGTTGGCCAAGATCCAGACAAGACTTCCGTTTTTCCGGCGATTCCGCACTTCGAGGTTCCTGAAGAAACCATCCTTTTTTAGCAACGCGACTGCCTTGTCACGGTCCTCAGGGTATGCATAAACTTGAGATCCGATATCTGTGATCGTGTCGATCAATTCTTCCGGTGATTCGTATCCAAGCATGCGGGCAGCGGCAGGATTGACACTGATGAAGCGTCCCTCAGGGCTCACCTGGTAAATGCCTTCGGCAGCATTCTCAAACAGATTGCGGTATTTTTCCTCACTCTTCCGCAGTTTCTCTTCGGACCATTTCTGCGTTGTTATATCCTGGGCACACTGGATCGCACCAATGACGCTCCCTGCAGCATCACGGAGCCGGGTGGCCTGAATGGCCATGATACGCTCTTTCCCCTTGATCCAGATGGAGCCGATACTTTCAAAAGCCTGGGGATGGATTTCACTCTTCCGGATCCCCTTGTGACCGTAGCGCTTCATGATCTCCTCATCGCTCATCTCATGAACCAGATCGGCCAGGGCCGGCGGCACCCTGTCTTTATAAAGCGGACTCAGGTCAAGAGGCTTTCCGAGCATATCTCCTTTGGAGAGGCCCGTAAAAAATTCGTTGACCATATTCCATGCCGTAACCTTACGATCACGATCGATAACGAAGGAGCTGACAGGACTTCCGTCCAGGATGGATAAGAGCCGCTGATGCTCTTCAGCCAGGGCCTTTTCCATTAATTTGCGGTCGGTGATGTCTATCATGACGGCCAGCAAATACTTTTCATTGTTAGTACTCATCAGGACCGCATTGAACAAACCATATTTCAACGCACCGCCTTTTGTGCCTACTTCCATTTCGAGGTTTTCAACGCGTCCTCGTTTATTCAGTTCTTCGAAAAAAGACGCTCTTTGTTCTTTTGTAATGAATCCGATTTCTACCGAGGTATGTCCGATGACTTCGTCCCGTTTACGTCCCATCAGTCTGAGAAAAGCATCACTGACATCCACAAACCGGCCATCTTTCAAGGTCGTGATGCCCACGGGAATTGAATTTTGCAGGAACGCTTTTGTGAACTTCTCCTGATCGACCCTGGTTTGCTTGATTTCCTCTTCGAAGCCTTTCAATTCAGCGATACATTGACGCAGTTCATTGAGTTCTTCGATCAGTTGTTTCCTGGTCTTCTTTTCATCGTTCATGGTAAGCCCTTAATAAATGAATTGCGTTCGGAAATGAAAAACCCCTATCTCATCATAGGGGTTTTGCCTGCCAATCAGTCGTCTCATTTGCCGTATGCCATGGATCGTAATTTCTCTGAAGGTTCAACGATAATTAGGAATAGTGTCAAACGCTCTGGACAACCGCAAGGAAACATCCGTTGCCGCAGCGCCGCCTTGTGCGGGTTCGCGCTATTTTACGGTATAGTCGCGGGCATCAAGGCAGGCGCCCATCGCCCTTTGATAGTCCGTGCGCTTCTGGTTCGCCTGAGCTTCGGGCATACCACCAGTCGGCTGAGTCGGGTCGTAGCCTGTCTGGCTGGCAGCCCAACGGTGGCACTCGTAACGATCCGTTGCCTGTTGCTGTTCACTCTGGCCTTTACGGGGATAGATGAACGGCTGGTTTGCCGTCGGGGGTGACTGACTGACATCACCTTTCGGTGGCTCCACGACGACATAACCGCGTTGGCCATGCGTGTAATAGACATTGTTGGCATAGTAGTAAGGAATGCCGCCTAACCAGACCGTCGCGTAATAGGGGGGCAAGAGGGGAACAACCATGCCGAAGGGAGGCGCAACGATGACAAAGCGCGGCCCCGCTTGGCGGTACCAGGCGCCTCCGTGAAAATAGTATCGTGCGCTGCCATGAACCACCACCCGGTGGCCGCCGGGAAGCCTCTCGATGTAATGACCGCGAGCCGGGTAGTAATGGTTATGGTTGTAACGCGAGTCCTTGTATTCTTTATGGCGGAAACCGCGTTCATCCGAGTCCCCTCGCCCTCTTCCCCGCTGATCTGCGCTCACCCCTTGCGTAAAGCCCAGCAAGAGGATTGTTGACAAGACTGCCAACATCATGCCGGTCAAAAAATGCCAACTCGTATTGCGAAGATAGGACATGGCTATTGCCTCCGTGAAATCAGATGTAGATTCTTCGTGTTCCTCATTGCACGCTATAACCGCGGCCTTCGAGGCAAGCAGACATCGCACGCCGGAAGTCGTATTCCTTTCCTTCAAGCTGAACGTTGCGCGATCGATCGCCCCTGTTATAGGCTTCCTCCAACTGCCGGGCGGATTCCTGCCTGGCCGTATCGGAGGCAGCGCCGGCGACAGCACCCCCGGCTGCACCGATCAATGCACCCCCTGCAGCATGTCTGGGTCCGGCAATTAGCGCACCAAGCACCGCACCGGCAATAGCCAGGGCGACGGTATTATATCCGGGTGGGGGCATCGGCACTACCCGGACGCGCTGCACAGGGGGGATGGACGAAAGACTCGGATCGAAGCCCGTCTGTTTCATCGCCCAGTTGTAACATTCGTAGTGGTCACGAGACTGCTGCGCGGTTGTCTGGCCTGCTTTCGGGTAAAAAAAGACCTGGGTACGGGGGGCCCTTGAGTCCCCGCCGTTATTTTCAGGTATGGATCGTGAGACCTCGCGATAAGGCGCCGGATAACATGCGACCAGCGCGAGAATTGTCAAGAGAAGCAGAAGCCGAAGGCCAGTCCGTGATAGCCATTGTTTCGGTCCATTATTGACTGTCGTCGTTTTGCAACTGAACGTCATCATTTACATTCTCCTTCTTCATTGAAAGCAACAAGGACTCCCGCCATGAAGAAAATGGCTGCTCCCGTTACTGTAATATTTCTTGATGGCTTTTTTTATATCAAAAAAGCAAGGGATATGCCAATCCTATCATATTACAGTTTAACATGGGGTGTCTTTCTGATTTTCAGAGCCTGTGAAATCTTTTCCAGCATGTCCTTTTCCCGATCTCTGTACATGCCGTCCGCCAATGCAATGCGCCGGACCAGCCCGATGGTTTCCAGACGGTCGGCCTCTCTGGAGATAAGGATAGCCATGGCCTTGATCGCCCTGTCTTGATCGGTTTCCAGAATTCTGGCCTGGGTCCGGACCATCCGCTTGAAGTCTGCCGGTCTTATTTTCTGAAGGACCCGGTGGGTCTGTACCATATCCAGGGCGATGCTATAATGCCGCCGGCTGATCGTGGGGGTGGAACTTATCATGGCAACAATTCCGCGGATAAGCCCCTCGGCGAACCCGCCTTCTTCCGGTGCGGGCAGCAGTTTTCCCGAGGCAACGCCCTGTTCCTCCTGAGCCGCTTGCCCGGACCGTCCATTCGCACCATCAACCGGTGTAAAGAAAGCGTGGGAAAAATCATTATCGTAAACCATTTGAAACATCAGCTCCAGACGACGATCACGCGTATCACGATAGAGGTTGAGAGCGCCCTTGAGATAATCTGAAAAAATTCTTTCCGCGGCCAAAAACGGATTATCTGCAGCAACGGGTTTCCGGTGGGTTCTTGCCAGTTCGGCAAAAGGTTTAAAGGGTTTTAAAAACGGATTCATATCGGATATCATATAACGCTGAACACGCAGGGGATGAATCCAGCGGATCATCTCGCCGGATAATTCCGTAGTCCACATCCTGATCCATGGCCTCAGAAAAGTTCCGTACATTGTTTCATGCCAATTGGAAACAGTATTGACAACCTCAAAATTTTTCTCGTGCTCCACTCCGTCGCTCATGGCCGTAATGTCCTCCATGGTGCGTTCCTCAAATTGAGCGACGAAATCCCCTGCCTTGACATCTCCATCAATGACCATTTCATAGAGACCGGGTGGCAGATAATCGATCATATCGAAGTGGCCGATAATATTGTCATGTTCTTTCCTGGCCACGCTGGCCGAGACAAAAATGCCCAAATGGCCGATGTTTTCGTGAATGATATAGATAATGACCTGGCCGGCCTTCCTGATTTCTTCCACGGAACTGTAAACGCGCGGGATCCAGTTGAGAGCCTGCTGCGGCGGCGTAATATTGTCGCCACGGGAAGCAAAAACGAGAATCGGGCTTTCAATGTTCCGCATGTCAATCGTTTCACCCGGATGCAGTTCCAGTTTCCCCCTCTCCAGCTTATTGCCCACAAACAGGTTGCTCACAATAAAATGAATCTCCTGCTCGGACATCATATAAAAGCCGCCCCACCATTTTTCGAACTTCAAATACCTTTCCTCTTCCGTGTCCACCTGCGCGTAGAGGTTATATTTTTTTGTCCAAAGCGTGTTCGCCGGGTTCAGGGACTCGAAATTGGCGACAAGATTGGCGCCGTCGAACTTACCGTTCCCCAGATCGCTCAGAAGCATGTTGAGCCAAACGCCGCCCAGGAGTCCCCCTTTGTAACGCATGGGATTAGCGCCTTCGACACCCGCCCAATAGGAAAGGGGGGCGCCGTTGAGGACCAGGGGGCCTGTAATATCAGGCCTGTCCGCACATAGAAGCGCAGCCGCCCATCCGGCCTGACAGTTGCCCATGATAACCGGGGTGTCGGAATAGGGATGCAGTTTGTTAATTTCTTCAATAAACTTTACTTCCGCACGCTCGACATCGGCCAGTGTCTGCCCGGGGAAAGGTTCCGTATAAAAAAGAATAAAGTAGACGGTAAATCCGTTGTCAAGGGCCATGCCCACTTCCGAATCCCGGCTGGAACCGCCGATTCCGGGGCCATGACCGGCTCTCGGATCGATTATGACGATCGGCCGCTTCGGCAATTCGGGGTGTTTTATCGCCTGATGGCGCCTTTCGCTGTCGTCGGGCGCCGTTTTTATCTTCTCTCTCCGGTCCGCGATACGAACCAGGGCATAATTGACTGGTCGCGAAAAATGGCGCCCGTCAAGGATCATTTCGTAATTGAATACCAAAACGGGCGGCTGTCCGCTTCGTAGGTGCTCGATGTAGGTGTTGCCGCGTTTTCTGAGGATATCCATATATATGGCAGACCGTTGTGCGGCGTCCGTGCCGTATGCAACTGCGTCATCGATCCATTTCCAGGCGGACTTCCCTTGTGTCGTCATGCTCTCGGTTCCCATAAAAACTCCTCATTGATATCGCCGGTCCATTTATCCTATAAAATTTAATTTTTCATTATATAGCATCATTCAAGTATTATAAAAGGAAAATATCATCGCGAATCACGAGGCGTCTTTCTGGGAGGCCCGCAATGCTTTATATGCGTCGATAAAATCTCCTGTTTAATTGATTCGCAGATTGAAATCCTGCAATTTTATGATAGAAAAGACGCATCTCATTCGAATGATTTATCTTGGGGTGCCGTTTGGAACGAAACGTTGCTTTTTCAGCGCTGGATCGCCACTTTGCCAGATTTATGGCATCTCTTAACGGCCGGGAAGCGCCTGAATTGTACCACGCATCAGCCCTTCTGAGTCATCATGTTGCGCAAGGGCATGTCTGCCTCGATTTAAGAATATGGGAACGTCAGCAGATCATTGCCGTCAACGAATCCAGCGAGGGTTTTACAACGCCGAAGCTGAGAGACTGGCGAATGCGGCTCACAGGCTGTCACGTCGTGGGCAGGCCTGGGGATTTCAAACCGCTCATCCTGGATGATCATTCCCGCCTTTATCTTTACCGGTATTGGGAGTATGAGCACATTTTGACAGAGCGAATTAGGCGTGTTGCGCATCAGCCGTCCGGGTCCATGATCCGTCACCCTGAGAAACACGGCCTTGCCCGACTCTTTCCCGCAGCATCCGGACAGGAGCCGGACTGGCAGAAAATCGCGGCGCTGGTTGCCTGCCTCAAGTCATTCCTGGTGATTTCCGGCAGCCCCGGAACGGGTAAAACGACCACGGTTGCCGGAATCCTGGCCCTTCTTTTGGAGCAGGCTCCGTTAAAAAAACAGAGAATTGCCCTGACCGCGCCGACCGGCAAGGCCGCTGCCAGGCTTCAGGAGGCAATCCGTTCGGCCAAAGAGACGCTCGCCTGTGACCCCTTCATCAAGGCATGTATTCCGGAAAAAGCCTCGACCGTTCACAGGCTTCTGGGCAGCCTCCCCGGATCTCCCTATTTTCGCCATCATCAAAAAAATCCGCTGCCCGTCGATATTGTCGTGGTTGACGAAGCATCCATGCTGGATCTGCCCCTGTTGTCAAAATTGGTCCAGGCCATGCCGGAAGAAAGCAAATTGATCCTGCTCGGAGACCGGAACCAACTGGCTTCCGTGGAGGCCGGCGCCGTTTTAGGCGATCTTTGCGGGGAGTCCCCGGCAAATCTCTTTTCCCGTGAATTGATTAACGAGATCCTGCCCCACGCAGACGATCAGCTATCCGGGCATGTCATGCAGGCGGAAGCGCCGGGTATTCACGATTGCATCGTTGAGCTCCGGAAGAATTACCGTTTCACGGATCAGAGCGACATCGGCCAGGTCAGCACAGCCGTTAACCGGGGGGAGGGGCCGCAGCTCTTGACCGCGCTGAAAGCGCGCACATTTAAGAATGTTGCCTGGTCCTCTTTACCAAAACCCGATGAAATTGAAAGAATCCTCGAACCCTACATCCTGAATGGGTTCAGGAATTATCTGGATCTGATTCACGCTGCAGGCGCATGGAACGATATTTTTGCAGCCTTTGAGAGTTTCCGGGTCTTGTGCGCTCTCCGGCAGGGTCCTTTCGGCGTCACGGCCATCAATCAGCGGATCGAGCGCATTCTTGCAGCGGAACGTCTCATCAGCGGGAGCCGGTCTCATTACTGCGGTCAGCCCGTGATGATCACGCGCAATAACGCCCGGCTCCGGCTTTACAATGGAGATGTCGGCCTGATCCTGGCCGATCCTGACAAGAAGGGTGAGCTGTCTGCGGTTTTCCCTGAGGGCGCCGGTCAGTTCCGGCGGTTTCCTCCCCAACGCCTGCCCGAACATGAAACGGTTTATGCCATGACGGTCCACAAGAGCCAGGGCTCCGAGTTTGATACCGTCCTGCTGATTCTTTCCGATTACGATGCGCCCATCCTGACACGCGAACTCATTTATACGGGAATCACCCGGGCGCGCAAACAGGTCCTGCTCTGGAGCGATGAAGGTGTTTTCGTTTCAGCAGTATCCCGCTGTATCCAGCGGACTTCCGGCCTGCGGGATGCCCTATGGCACCATTCCCGGTCAATCTCAGATAATCTTGACAATTTAGGGACAATCAATTAGCATGCGCCCCAAAATGGTCAGACGGAGGCAAGCCATGATAGGTGTTTTGATAACCACCCACGGCAATCTGGGCAGTGAGTTCATGAAGGTCGCGGAAATGATCAAGGGGACGCTCAAAAGCGTCATGCACATTTCCATGGACCAGACGATAGGGATGGAAGAGCTGAAAAAGGAAATCACGGCGGCAATCAAGAAACTGGATCAGGGACAGGGGGTTTTGATTCTAACCGACCTGTTCGGCGGGACACCCTCCAACCTGTCGCTTTCCCTGCTCAAGGAAGGCAAGGTGGAAGTGGTAACCGGCGTCAATCTCCCGATGCTGCTCAAACTGACCGATGTCAGAGAGAAAATGAATCTTCAAGATTTTGCCATCCATATCAGGGATTACGGAAGAAAAAATATCTATCTGGCCAGCGAGATTTTAAAAAAGAAAGTCGTCGATTGACCCTTCCACGCGACACCGGGCGCCGGCGGCAACCCGCCCATAACCCGGCAAACCGTGAATCATATCGTAGCTAAGGTGTAAATGGATGGATATTGCGCTCGTGCGTGTTGATAATCGATTGGTTCACGGTCAAATTCTGGAGGCATGGGTTCCCTTTACAAAATCATCCACAATCGTCATTGTCGATGACCATGTGGCCAGCGACCTGTTCAGAGAAACGGTTATAAAAATGGCGGTGCCGCGCGAGATTGAAGTGATCATCAGCAATGTCGAAGATTTTGCAAACAGTTTTAAATACACCCGAGGACACGGGAGAAAGGCCATTGTCCTTTTTTCTTCAATTGCTGACGCCCTGAGAGCTTTCGAGGGGGGGTTTGCCTTTGACAGACTCAACATCGGCAATGTCTACTCTGAAGAATGTCTCAAGCAGTGTTCACCGTCCGTGATGCTTGATGAAGAAGATGTTAAAACGATCAGGACCCTTCTGGACGAAGGCGTCAACATCGATGTCCGGTGTGTACCAAGGGAGAAGCCGATCGATATCCGTAAAATGCTCACGATGATCGGCGCCTGATAGCATCGATCGCCCGAAGCATTTTTCAAATATTATCGAAAACGCTCATGGGCTTATCATGGTATGGAAAGTGATGATGGTTTCCCTGGCGGGCGGGATCCTTTGCCTGGACCGGATTTTTCCGCAGGTGATGATATCGAGACCGGTCGTCGCGGGCCCGCTGGTGGGATGGATGCTCAACGATCCTTACACAGGCTTTCTCTGCGGCGCCCTGATTGAATTGCTCTGGATTGACCGCCTGCCCATCGGAACCTGCATTCCTCCCAATGATACCATTGCCACCGTCACTATCACGGCAGCGGCGATCATCGCCGGCGGTCATCTGGGACACCCATCCCGGGAACTTACCGTTTTTGCCTTGCTTGCTCTCCTGCCCCTGGGCTACGCGGGGCAGCAGATCGACACCTGGTTGATCCGCTCTAATGACCGGAGTGCGAAAAACGCCGTCAGCCTGGCAGACAGGGCCGATGTCCGCGGTATCGAAAGGCTGCACCTGCAGGCCCTGGTGAGATCTTTCGTCTTATCCGCAATGGTCATAGGCATCGCCGTCACGACCGGATCATGGATGCTCATCGGTGTCTTTCCCGTGTTACCGCCGTTTGTCCACAAGGCCCTGAGGCTCAGTTATTATTTCATCCCCCTGCTGGGAATTGCCGTCGCCCTGACGACCATCAAGCGAAAGGGTGCGATCAGCCTCTTTTGTGCGGCCTTTGTGGCGATGCTGATTATTTGGGAATGGACCTATGGCTTTCCCCGGTGAGCCTCTGCATGATATTGAGATTCGGGAGATGACCCTGGACGATGTGCCTGCCGTGACGGTGCTCGATTACGCGGCGGGTCCGAATCCATGGACAGAGGATATCTTCCGGCGTGAGCTGCAGATATCCATCTCTCATACGCTGGTGGCCGTCGGCAGGCAGGAGCAGGGCGATCAGATCGCCGGCTTTATCACCTTCTGGATGGTGGCAGACGAGGTGCAGCTCCATAAAATCGTTGTCAGACGGCAACATCAAGGGCAGGGCATCGCCAGAAAACTCTTTCAGGTGATGACGGACCAGGCCTTGGCATGCGGTCTGTCCCGGGCGACACTGGAGGTTCGACGCACCAATGAAGCGGCCATAAAACTCTATGAAACATTCGGCTATCGGATCACCGCCGTCAGAAAGGGCTATTACGGCGGAGCCGGGGAAGATGCCCTGATGATGTCTGCGGAGCTCCGGCCTGCCGCTTTGTTGAAGCATTAAAAGAATGGATATTCACATGCAGCATGGCAAATTCGTCATGATGGGTTCTGTCGAGTCGAACAGGGAAGTGCAGAACGGGCATTTTCTGATGTCGGTTCGCCTGCCGCTTGCATTTGCCACGCCGCTTCCCGGTCAGTTTGTCCTGATCCACCTTAAAAACAGGGGGGATATCCTCCTGGGAAGGCCCTTCAGCATCAGCGGCTATCACCGCCATGCGCACCATGTTCAAATCGAGATTCTCTATCGCGTTGCCGGTCAGGGCACGCGCCTGTTCTCACGGCTCAGGGCCGGAGATGACCTGGACATTTTAGGCCCGCTCGGGCGTCCCTTTGAAATTCCCATGGGCATAAAGAATGTGATCCTGGTTTCCGGCGGCATCGGCATTGCCCCGATCCGTTATTTGCTGACTTCCATCCGGGCGATGGGATTGGAGCGTACGCTTCGGACTGATGTTTACATGGGGGCGAAAACAGTCGATGAACTGCTCGAGCCGGAGGCCGTCCGGTCATTGTGTGATGAGCTCCAGGTGTGTACGGATGATTGCAGCGCGGGTCACCCCGGGCTTGTGACGGAGCCTCTCGAAAAGGCATTAAAATCTTATCCCCTGAAAGACACCCTGGTCTGCGCCTGCGGGCCCCTCGGAATGATCAGGCGATTATCGGAAATTCTGACCCGGCACCCGCTTGCCTGTCAGGTTTCCCTGGAAGAACGTATGGCCTGCGGCGTCGGCGCCTGCCTGGGGTGCGCCGTTGCCGTGCGGGGACAAAACGGAGAAAAACAATACCAGCGGGTCTGCCGGGAAGGGCCCGTCTTCAATCTCAGGGATATCTTATGGGAATAGATCAGAAGATTCTTCCACCGGATCTGGCGGTTCATGTCGGGGGCCTGAAACTGAAGAATCCGGTGATGACCGCTTCCGGAACCTTTGGATACGGCGAGGAATACGCACCCTATCTGGATCTGAATCAACTGGGGGCCATTGTCGTCAAGGGGCTCTCGCTCGAACCCCGCATGGGGAATCCGCCGCCCCGGATCATGGAAACGCCCTGCGGGATGCTCAATGCCGTGGGTTTGCAGAATATCGGCGTACAGGCGTTCATCCGGGACAAACTGCCCTTTCTAAGGCAGTTTGACACACCCGTTATCGCCAATATTTACGCTGAGTCCGTGGATGAATTTCCAAGGCTTGCAGGAATTTTAAGTGAGGCGCCGGGTGTCCATGCGCTGGAAATCAACATCTCCTGTCCGAATGTTAAAAAAGGGGGGATCGCTTTCGGGACCGATCCTGAGATGGCCGCCGACGTCACCCGCCGGGTCAAGACTGAGACAAACTTGCCCGTGATCGTCAAGCTGACGCCCAATGTGACGGATATCGCCCTGATTGCTCAAAGCGTGGAAGCGGCGGGCGCAGACGCCGTCTCTTTGATCAACACGATCACGGGCATGTCGGTGAATGTGGAAACAAGAACCCCGCACCTCAAGAACATTACGGGCGGCCTGTCGGGACCGGCCATCAAGCCGGTTGCCCTGCGCATGGTCTGGCAGGTCGTCAACCGCGTCTCCATTCCCGTGATCGGTCTCGGTGGAATTATGACGGCGGACGACGCCCTGGAATATCTCATCGTGGGCGCCCGGGCCGTTCAGGTCGGCACGGCCAATTTTATCAATCCGCGGACCATCCCGGAGATTGTCGAAGGCATTGGAATCTATCTGCAAAACAACAAAATGACTCATATCCGGGAACTGATCGGATCATTGAAAACGGGGTAAAAAATGGGCCATGCAGAAATCATTGCCGAGGGAATCTATCTGATCGGCGGGCCGAACATCTCCCGGTCCGATGACGCCACGGTATTTATTATTGATTTTGACACAGAGCTCGTCATGATTGATGCCGGGGCCGGCGGCAGCTCCCGGATTCTTGAGAAAAACATGGAAGCGCTGGGACTGAATCCGAAGGCCATCTCCACACTGATCCTGACGCACTGCCATATTGATCACATTGGTTCGGCCCCGTATTTCCGGGATCAATTCGGCTGCAGGATTGTCATGCATGACCTGGACGCCGATGCGGTCGAGCAGGGGGACCCCGTCATGACGGCGGCCAACTGGTATGAAACAACCTTTCCACCCACCCGGGTGGACAGAAGACTGACGGGCGCTCATGAAATCATGCGTTTCGGAAAAGCGGAGCTGCACTGTCTGCTCACTCCCGGCCATACGCCGGGTTCCATGGCCGTTTATCTTGACCGCGCCGGGAAACGGATTCTGTTCGGGCAGGATATTCATGGGCCCTTCATGTCCAGTTTCCGGTCCAGCATTGAAGACTGGAAAAAATCCATGGAGAGCTTGATCGCTTTGCGGGCGGATATCCTCTGTGAAGGACACTTCGGAATCTTCCAGCCTGGGGATAAAGTGGAACAGTATATTCGGAGTTATCTGAGGCAGTACTGATGAAAATACCTTTACTACAGGCGTCTTTGAGGTCTGCCCGTTGAAAGACAGAACCCGTAATTATGTGTTAGGAATACAGGAAGATGGCGAT
>CAYXQK010000162.1:0-10383 GCA_964467445.1 uncultured Syntrophaceae bacterium | reverse complement strand
GGCTGCTGAGCCGCGTCCGGTCCCTCATCCGGACTCCCTGACCTACAAGCCGCTGCGGTTCAATCCCCCGCAGGCCCGGCGTCATACCCTGGATAACGGGATGATCCTGTATGTTCTCGAGGATCACGAGCTTCCCCTGGTGAACATCTCAGCCGTTTTCAGGAGCGGTTCCGTGCATGATTCTGCCGCAAAGGCCGGTCTTGCCGAACTGACGCACCGGGTCATGCGCACCGGCGGCACGCAGTCTCTCAGCGGCGACGCCCTGGACGACCTGCTCGCTTTTCACGGCATCTCGCTTAGTTTTTCAGCGGAAATGGACATGGGGTCGGCCAATCTGTCCGTTTTGAAGCAGGACCTTGCTCTGGGTCTTGATATTTTTTCCCAGATCCTGAGGCAGCCCCGTTTTGCTCAGGACAAGATCCAGCTCGCCAAAGACCTTCATATTGAAGGACTCCGGGGCATTCTGGATGACCCGTCCAGGTATGCGTTTCGTGAGTTCAGGAAGCTCCTGTACCAGGACAATCCGCGCGGCAAACTTTCTTCTCAGATTTCCGTCAAAAACATCCAGCGTTCCGATCTGGTTGATTTCCATCAGCGATATTTTCATCCAGGAAACGTCATGCTGGCGATTACCGGCGATGTGACCACGGCGGAGGCGCTCCACCTGGTCCGCCGTTATCTGTGCGACTGGCAGGCGTCAGGCCGTCCGGAACGGACATCGCCGCCCGCCGTTAAACGCAATGGCGCGATTCATTATCTTTATAAGGCGATACCGCAGTCGGTCATCGTCTCCGGCCAACTGGCGCCGTCAAAACGGGATCAGGATTTTTACCCTTTCACGGTCCTTGATTTTATTCTGGGCAGTGGCGGCTTCCGCTCCCGGATCTTTCAGGAAGTCCGCAGTGATCGCGGTCTGGCATACAGTACCGGCAGTTTTTACAAGGCCAGGCAGGATTATGGCGCATTCGGGGCCTATGCCATGACCAAATCATCCTCCACGGCGACGGTCCTGTCTTTACTCATCAACATCATCAAAGATGTAAAACAAAAAGGCGTCACCGCACAGGAGCTGTCCTGGGCGAAGAAATCCATCAACAACAGCTTTATATTTTCCTTTCAGGATACGGATCAGATCGCTTCACAGCAGATGATGCTTGAATATGATCGACTGCCGCAGGATTTTCTCATGAAATATCCCGAGCAGATCGATAAAGTGACCGCGGAAGCCCTGCAGCAAACCGCACACCGTTATCTGAAACCGGAAAGGGCCGTAACGCTTGTCCTGGGAGATGAAAAAGCATTTGACAAGCCCCTTTCTTCCCTGGAAAAAGTGATCAGAATTGAGGGAGATTTATGATTGATCCCGTCATTTTCGAAAAGGTAAAACAACGCATTGACCTCTACCGGGATGCCATGATTCGGATGCAGATCGAACTGACAGCCATTCCTGCTCTGTCACCGGATAGCGGCGGCCAGGGAGAATGCGATAAAGCCATGTATCTCCTGGAGAAACTGCGTGCGCTCGGATTCAAACACATTCAGGAAATCGACGCTCCGGATGGGCGGGTCTCCTCGGGCGTCCGTCCGAATATCCTCGTCACACAGCCCGGGAAAAGACCGGACAGAACCACGTGGATCCTGACGCACCTGGACATCGTGCCGCCGGGCGAAAGGGCTCTCTGGAGTGAAGATCCTTACAAAGGGTATCAGAAGGGCGAGCGCCTCTACGGCCGGGGAACGGAAGACAATCAGCAGGATCTCGTGGCTTCCATCTTTGCGGCCAAGGCGCTGATGGATGAGGGTGTGGTTCCGGAAAACGCGCTGGGGCTGGCCTTCGTGGCCGATGAAGAAACGGCCAGTCAGTATGGGCTTGCCTATCTGCTGCAGCATCAGGATAATCCTTTCCGGAAAAGCGACCTCCTGGTGGCGCCTGATTCGGGAAACGAAGATGGATCGTTGATTGAAATCGCAGAAAAAAGCATCTACTGGCTGAGGTTCAAAACCATCGGAAAGCAGTGTCACGCCAGCAAGCCGGAGCTGGGCAGGAACGCGTTTCTGGCGGCATCCCATCTCGTCGTCCGGCTGCATGATCTTCACCGGATCTTTGCTGCCGTTGATCCTCTGTATCATCCGCCTGCCAGCACCTTTCAGCCCACGAAAAAAGAGATGAACGTTCCCAATGTCAATACCATTCCAGGCGAGGATGTCTTCTATCTGGACAGCAGAATTCTTCCTCAATACTCTTTGTCGGATGTTTTCAGCCAGATCAGGCGCATGGCCGACGAGATGGAGAAACAGTTCGGCGTAACCATTGAAATCCAGGCGGTGCAGGACGTCCAGGCGCCCTCCCCTACCCCTGGTAATGCGCCGGTCGTCTTGGCGCTGCAGGAAGCCATCCGGAATGTCTATCAGGTGGAAGCGACACCGCAGGGAATCGGCGCTGGAACGGTGGCTGCCTATTTCCGGCGGGAAGGCTATCCCGTGGCGGTCTGGTGCAGAATCGGCAGTACGGCCCACCAGCCCGACGAGTACTGCCTGATCGACAACATGATCGGCAACGCCAAGGTGTACGCACACCTGTTTTTACAGACGTAACGAATTTTTTGAAAAATGGCGCGGTGATGCAAAGCGCCCGTCACCCGGTCATAATATTATTGATTGCAATCGAAAATAACGCATGATAGCCTCCGTGCGCAACATGAATGCCATGCCTAAGCGTCAGCGTTCTTTTGGGTCAACCTTAAACAGGACTGAAACGCATTGAAACAAAAACCCGCAGCTCACTTGGTCGAAAAAATCTGCTTTGAAAATACCGATCATATCCTCCATCTCTTCGGCGAACATGACAAGCATTTAAAACTTCTGGAAAATATCGAACCCGTCAAGCTGTCTGCCCGGGGAAATCTCCTCTCCATCTCCGGTGAATCACTCGCCGTTGGCCTGATCAAAAATCTACTCACCCAACTCTACGGGATCGTTGAAAAAGGTTATCCACTGTACGCAACGGACATTGACTATGCGCACAGAATCCTCTCTGAAAACAGCGCCGTCAACCTGGAAAGGATATTTCTCGATACCGTCTTCATCGCTTCAAAAAAAAAGGTGATTACCCCCAAGAGCATTGCCCAGAAACACTACATTGATTCCATTCGACAGCATGACATGGTCTTCGGCATCGGTCCGGCCGGTACCGGCAAGACCTACCTGGCCATGGCGATGGCGGTTTCCGCCCTGATGGAAAAAAAGGTCCACCGGATCGTCCTTGCCCGGCCGGCGGTGGAAGCGGGTGAAAAACTGGGGTTTTTACCGGGCGATCTGGCGGAAAAGGTCAATCCCTATTTGCGTCCCCTCTATGACGCCCTTTATGACATGCTTGACTTTGACCGCGCCTCGGCGCTGACCCATAAAGGCATCATTGAAGTGGCTCCCCTGGCCTTCATGCGCGGCAGGACCTTGAACGATTCCTTTGTTATTCTTGATGAAGCACAGAATACCACCTCCGAACAGATGAAGATGTTTTTGACACGCCTGGGCTTCGGTTCAAAAGCAGTCATAACCGGCGATGTGACACAGATCGACCTTCCGCCGGACAAAGTCTCGGGGCTCGTGGAAGCCGAAAGGATTTTAAAGATCTCGGACGGAATCCGTTTTGTCCATTTTACCGAAATCGATGTGGTCCGGCATCCCCTTGTCCAGGATGTGATCCGGGCCTACAACCATCTGGACAGTGGAAAAATAAAAAGAAGGCTGCATCCGTCATGAGATCGATTCCGCCAAATGCCTATGAATATACACATCGAAAACCGGCAGAAAGCGGCAAAGCTTGACCTGCGCCGGATTCGCCGCGTTGTCCGAAAACTGAAGAAGATTCTGATTTGCGCAGACCAGGAAATCAGCCTGCTTTTTGTTGATAACGAACAGATCCGTCAGATGAACCGGCAGTATCTCAACCGGGATCACTCCACCAATGTTATTTCCTTTCCCATCAGGGAGGGAGATTACGGCCATGTCAATCCCCATCTTCTCGGCGATATCGTGATCTCCGCCGAACGGGCCCTGCAGGACGCCGTTGCCGGCGATCTTTCTTTCGATGAAGAGATCGATTTCCTTTTGATTCACGGCCTACTGCATCTTTTAGGCCATAACCATGAAGGCGTCGACGAGAACGAGGCCACAACAATGAGGGACCAGGAAGACGCGGTCTTCTTTATCCTGAATGGCTATGAAATTGAGCGCTTCTGATGCGGCTATTTGACAACGATGGCTGCCCTATCCGCCGACTTTGATGGTTCTGCCGGCCTGAAGGACATCCCCTTTGATGTTGTTGAGCCTTCTGATTTCAGACGGTGAGGTATTGAACCGCTTGGCCACCGACGAGAGCGTATCCCCCCTTTTCACTTTATAGCGGGTGATCTGCTCGTTCTGGCCTTTGTCAGGCTTGGACGCCTCTCCCGATTTGTCTTTCGCAGGGCGGACCCCCCGGAGCGGAACTTTTAATTGCTGCCCGACGCGCACCCCTTTTTTTGCGGACAAGCCATTGTACGTCAACAAAGCGTTTACCGATATGCCATAGCGATGCGCAATGGATGCTGTGGTTTCGCCGCGTTTGACTTTATGGCGCTTGAGCCCGGATTTCTTTGACATCCGGACCTGCTTGGGTATTTCCGATTGTTGAATGCTGTCAGCGACCTTCGCAAATTTCTCGGCCGTTTCCACTGGGACTTTCAACGGATAACTGCGGTCGGGCGTCATGCGGTGTCTCAGTTCCGGATTGAGGACATTAAGGGTCTCCTCAGGAATTTCGAGAGCGGCGGCAATATCCCGCAATCGCATGATTTTCTTTGATTCGACGGCTTCGTAAGGGGTTCTCCTCTCGAGCGGTTGACCGAGATCCATGCCGAACTTCGCCGGATCCTTGACGATATGCAGGGTGGCCAGAAAACGGGGCACATAGCGCGCCGTCTCATAGGGCAGTATGTGATAGAGGTCCCAGAAGCGGTCCAGGTAATTGAGATGCTGACCGGAGATGACCCTGAGCACCCTCCCCTCCCCGCAGTTGTATGCGGCCAGCACCGTCAGCCAATCTCCGAACATGTCGTGCAGATCCTTCAGATAGCCGATGGCCGCCCGGGTTGATTTTTCCGGATCCATGCGCTCATCGATCCATTCGTCCCGATTCAGGCCATATTTATATCCCGTCGAGGGAATGAATTGCCAGGGCCCAAGCGCCCGCGCCCGTGACAGGGCCAAAACCTTGAAGCCGCTTTCCACCAGAGGAAGCCATGATAATTCTTCCGGAAGTCCCGCTTTCTTCAGTTCCATGACGATCATCGGGCGATAGATGCCGGAGCGGTGATAGGAGGAAATAAAAAAATCTCTCTCAAAACTCTGGAAACTGCGGATTTCTTTTTCCACATCCGCGTTCATGACAAGGGGAATCTCGCTCTGTTTGCCGCGTGTAACCGTTTGTCGGGATGAATAGATGGCAAGGATGCGTTTTGAGATCAGCAGGCGGAGATCGTCCTTCTGTCTGGCAATGATCGGGTCATCGTTTGTTTCGATAATGAGGGCATAGGCCCGGTCCAGCAGATCCAGTGCGTCTTCTAGGTTTCCCTTCTTCCAGTAGTTCTCAGACTCCTCCAGAAGCGCCAGGGCATCTTCCATGATGCTCTGCTCTTCTTCCTGGACTTTCCTCTTGTTATTTTCATCAATGGCCGGCGCTTCGGAAGGCCTGATCTTTTTTTCAATTTCGGCCGGCGTCGCTTGCTTTTCTGCAACCTGCCGCTTTTCGGCGCTTGACACAACTGTGGAAAGAACATTGAGCGACGATGTCTCTGCCAGCACCGGGGCTGAGGAGAGGGCCTGGATGAAAATCTGGCAGATCAAAAGAAAAGAAAGCGTGACAACTGGTTTCAAAATGAATTTAGACATGCAACCAACTCCTTTTTTTACTTCGATCATCCCCCGAGGGGGATTAATGTCAGACTATACCGACAGCAGATAGGCTTCAATAAAATCGTCAATATCGCCATCCAGGACGCGCGTGGCATTGCCAACTTCCAGATTGGTCCGGTGATCCTTGATCATTTTGTAGGGATGCAGCACATATGATCGGATCTGACTGCCCCAGGCAATATCTTTCTTTGATTTGTTCAATTCATCTATTTTGGCGTTCTGTTCCTGGAGTTTCAATTCGTAAAGGCGCGACTTCAGATACTTCATCGCCATGGCCTTGTTTTTATGCTGGGAGCGTTCATTCTGACATTGCACAACAATACCCGTCGGCAGATGGGTCAGCCGGACGGCGGAATCGGTCTTGTTCACATGCTGCCCACCGGCCCCGGTTGAACGGTAGGTGTCGATACGCAGATCGTCCTCGTTGATTTCCACGATGATCTCGTCATCCACCTCAGGATAGACAAAGACAGAGGCAAATGAGGTATGCCGCCTGGCGCCGGCATCAAAAGGGGATATCCGGACAAGCCGGTGAATACCGATTTCCGCCTTGGCATAGCCGTAGGCGTATTCGCCTTCAATTGTCAGGGACACGCTTTTCACGCCTGCCTCGTCGCCCGGCAGGAGATCAATGATGGTGGTCTTGAATCCCCTGCGCTCCGCCCAGCGCAGATACATGCGCAAAAGCATCTCCGTCCAGTCCTGCGCCTCAGTTCCGCCCGCCCCGGCGTGAATGGACATGATGGCATCCATGGGATCCTGCTCCGACCCCAGCATCATCTTGAGCTCTTCGTCCCGCACAGCGGTTGCCAGCTTGTCGAGGTCCCGGACCACTTCCGTCAGGGCCTCCTGGTCATCCTCCGCGTTTGCCAGTTCATAAAGCTCTTTCAGATCGTCGACCGCCCCCTTGAGCTTTTTCCAGTGGCTGACGATATTGCCCAGTCGCGTCTTATTTTTCAGAACATCGCGGGCCTTCATCTGGTCGTTCCAGAAATCCTCCCGCAGGGAAAGCGCTTCCAGTTCTTTGATGCTGTTGTCTTTTTCAGGGACGTCAAAGACATTCACCGAGCCGGTCAATTCTTTTTTTCATAACCGAGATGGCTTCGGGTAATTCTTCAATCATGGTTCCCGCTCCTTTTTTTTATCGCTATGGTCAATATCAGGATCAATCCAAGGATGCAACCATAAACAAACACGTCCCCATAGGTTGAATAGAAGGTGTTCCTGTTCATGAACCGGACCGTTCCTTTAAGCGTGGCTTTTTCAAACAGCGCGCTGCGGGCTTCAATCCTGCCGGTGGGGTCAATGATCGCGCTGATGCCCGTATTGGCAGCGCGAACCAGATATAGCCGGTTCTCCACAGAGCGAAATGCCGTCATGGACAGATGCTGATAGGGTGCCGATGTGTTTCCAAACCAGGCGTCATTGGTAATATTCACGAGGAGGCCCGCGCCCTGTTGGCGATACGTCCGGCCTGCTTCCGCCAGGATGCCCTCGTAACAGATCATGACGCCGAGCTTCTGAGGCCGTCCGGCGGCCTGCATGATCAGCGGCTCATAGCCGGGACCGCTCCGGAAATCGCCGATCCCCGCAACCAGCTTATTGATGAAGGGAAAGAATCGGCGCAAGGGGACGTATTCCCCATAAGGTACCAGGTGGACCTTGTCATACTGCCCGGCGATCCGGCCATCCGGTGAGAGGAGAAAAGCGCTGTTCAACAAAGCCAGGCCAAGACCGTCCCTCTGGTAGCTGGGACTGCCGAAGAGCAGCCAGTTGCCGGTCAACTTTGGGAGAGAGGCCACTTCGCGGTGCATTTCATCCTGATTCTGAAAAAAGAAAGGGGCTGCTGTTTCCGGCCAGATGATCAGACCATTGCCGGCCGGGGCGGCCTGCAGGGTCAGGGTTTTATAGATACGAACCGTTTCCTCCTGGAAAGCCGGGTCCCACTTGATACTTTGATCAATATTGCCCTGAATGAGACTGACGGGCATTTGCGGGGCCTGATCAAGAGATTTTTTCACATCACTGAGCCGGAAAATCCCATAGCCGAAAAGGACAATCATCAGCAGGCAACCGGCTGTGATCTCCGCTGTGATCCGCTTGGACCGGCGTTTTCTGTCCGTCCCTGAGCACCGGAAATGAAAGACGTTAAAAATGACGACGTTGATAAAAATGATGGCGAAGGACAGTCCGAAGACGCCTGTGATGTCAGCCGCCTGAATCAGCGGAGCGAACAGATACTGGGAATAGCCGAGGTTTTCCCAGGGAAACCCCGTCAGTAGATGTGATTTGGCATACTCCAGCGACGTCCAGAGCAGCGGCGCCGCAAGGATCGGGGAAACACCCCGCGCATGAAAATAAACGACACCCGCCGCAAACAGCGCCACGTAGAGGGCCAGGTAGGCTGAGAGCAGCAGCATGACGGCAATTCCCACCGGAAGCGGGAGATAGCCGTAGTTAACAACGACATAGGTAATCCAGTAAATGATTCCGATATAGGCGGAAAAACCGGTCAGGAAGCCCGTCAGAAAACCTTGATAAGGCGTTTTCGCCTGCAGGGCATGCAGCAAGGGAATGAAGGCTATCCAGGCAAGAAACCCCGTACCGAACTTCGGAAACGAAAGAAAGAGCAGGACGCCTGACAACAAGGCCCAGAAAATGGTCCTTCGGTCAATGCCCGCTCCCCGCAGCGCTATCCTCATCTTTCTCTGCCATTCCGATCGCCGGCCGATCGCCTGATTTTGACTCTCTTGATACTGCGCTCACCTGCAGATTCGATCATCATTCTATAATCCCCGCAGGTATTCAGGACGCAATCGCCGGTTATCGCCGGACTGGATGACCTGCTGAATCATGTGGAGGGTTTTTTCCTTCTCTTGGGGCATTCTGGCCCGGATGGGCAGGTAATTCGAGGCGTGATTGGACGTAAAGAAGCAGTTCGTAAACTCCGTGCGGGCGACCATAACCTCCAGTTCCCTCAGGAACCCGAAGGTGTCGGGAAGCACAAACCGGCCGCTGACATGGTCTTCGTACAGCGGTGTCCCGGGAACAAGCATCACCGTCAGAGCGCCGATGTAATCGGGATCGATTTCCGTCAGAATCCTGGCCGTATCAAATGCGTGTTCGACGCTCTTTTCGATCCCGCCGATGCCCAGAAGCACCGTAACGGACAGCAGGATTCCGGCATCCTTTATCCGCCGACCCGCCTCGACCAACTGCGCATAGGTCGCCCCCTTGCTGATTTTCTTCAGCAGATCTTCATTGCCGGTTTCCACGCCGAGATAGACGATCCGCAACCCCATCTCCCGCAACTGCACGAGTTCTTCCGGCGTCTTGCGCAGAATGCTCTTGGCGTTGGCATAACACCCCACCCTTTTGACGCCTTGGATATGCCGCTGGATGGACGACAGGATTTCCACCAGCCGCTGCTGCGGGATGATCAGCGCATCGCCGTCACACAGAAAAACCTTCTCCACCAAACGGTAGCGGCTCGCCTCAAGAATGTCTTCCTCAATTTCCACAAAGGATTTAATACGGAACTTACCACCTTTGTAGGTGGGACAGAAGCTGCATTTATTGTGGGAACACCCGACGGTCACCTGCAAAAGCAGGCTGTAAGCCTCGCTGGGTGGCCTGATGATCATTCCTTCGTACTTCATCGCACACACTAACCGTCGCTGTCGCCCCGGATTCGGTTCCTTTCCGTCATAATGGCTTGCTCCATGGCCCGATAAAATATTACATTATGATCAAAAAGGCAAGGACGACGGCTCAAAGGTCGAGAGTTTTTCGCCGGTCTCTATTCGGCGTGAACTCAGGCGTAGTGCGCTTTCAGCGAACGAAACCGATTATGGTTTTGACGCGGTGGAAATGCTACGGTGTTTTTTTCAAAAACCTCTTTGTAATTAAACCCTTCCAATACCTTTCTTTCGATCGGCGCCCCCAGTATCTTCTCGATATCCCGGATCGTTTCCTTATCTTCATGGGTTACCAGTGTAAAGGCGTCGCCCAGGCGTTCGGCCCTGCCTGTCCGGCCAATCCGGTGAATGTAGCTGGTCGCCGAATCGGGGATGTCAAAATTGATGACATGGGAAATGGAAGCAACATCCAATCCGCGGGCCGCGATATCCGTTGCGACCAGGACTTTGAGTTTGCCTGCCCGGAACTGATCCATCGCCTGTTTGCGCTGGCTCTGGGATTTATTCGAATGCAGGGCCGAGGCGGCATAACCGGCGCGCTTTATTTTTTCCGCGACGCGATCAGCCCGGTGTTTTGTCCGCGTGAATACCAGGATGGAGTCTACCGTCATCTCATCCAGCAGCCGCTGCAGCAGTCCGGGCTTCAAGTGCTGCGGGACCGGGTAGAGCGTATGCGCTACGGTATCGGAAGGCGCATCGTTTCCCATAGAGAATCGTTGCGGCGAGCGCA
>CAYXQK010000161.1:0-2768 GCA_964467445.1 uncultured Syntrophaceae bacterium | reverse complement strand
CTCCGCGCAATCTCTCGGGCGATATTCATCATCAAAAGAGCAAACAAATGAATATCCTCGTGCCGCAGTTCGAGAAGGGACTGCCTTGACAGAACAAGGACCTCGCTGTCTTCACGGGCGATCGCCGTGCCCATGTGCGTCTCCATTGCCATCAAGGCAGCCACCCCAAAACATCCACCGACTGCCAGCGTCTCCTTTTCAATAATAGAATCTCGGTCTGAGATGAAAATATCAATTTTTCCACTTTTTACAATGTAAATGTGGGAGGGCTGATCATCCTTCTTGAAGATGTACTCACCTTTTTTAAAAAATCCTATTTCTAATCTTTTGAAGACCTTTGAGCGCTCCTCATCTAACAGGCCGCCCCATATGGCGATCTTCGATAGGATCGAGAGTACTGAATCAATGTTATCAAGGGGAACAAATGATTTAGACACAGGTCATCCCCTCCTTATGATCTTGAACATGGCGCCTCGCATAATTCCTTTTTCGGACATAGAAGGAGCATTAGGGAGTGTTTAAAAACCGCTGCTGAGGTTACACGCTTCGCGATGAATCACCTTACAAAAAGCATTCTCTACATGATAGCGAGACATAGCTACAGTTGTCAAGGTTTTCCTTTTCATCCCAAAACTCCTATAATATAAGATAGAGGATCCTGAAAACAGGGGTTATGCTTTGGCTATATTGCTTCCCATCGCGGCAATTATACTGTTAATAATTGTAGCAATTATTCTGAAAAGCTTGTGCGAAAGAGGATAGGCAAAACTGTTGCTAAATCTAGATTGGTGAGAAATTGACTAAAGAAATAGAGTCTGAGGACAAATCTTATTATTACGCGCTAGTCGATGAGTACTTGAATTCCGGACAGATGGGGCGTGCATTGCTTCAGGCAGCTAAAAATATCGCCTACAACGAGGATGACCCGGTAGCATACATCAACCGAGCCAGGGTCTATGAAAAACTGGGTTCGTTGGAAAATTCGATACTTGATTTACAGGAGGCGCTCAGGATATCGCCCGATAACGAGGACGCCCACGCTTATCTTGAAAAACTATCTAAGGGGACTGATGCTTAAGGTTTTTTTCTTGACCGACAAACAACTCCTTTTTATACTTCCTTAAAAGAAAACAAAATTTTATCAAAAAAAAGAGAGGAGAGCCGAATGCAAAGATTGCATAAAGTAGCAGCGCTGATTGCGGCATTCATCTTTATGGCCCTTGTGCAGACCGTTCAGGCGGGTCTAATCGAGGACATCGAGATGGTCAAGTCCGATTTCGGGATAAAGATGACTGACGAGGTAACGACCTTTGAGAAGGAGGGCAATGGTCTGAGCAACCGTGTTACCCACAAGGGAACAGTGGTCAATGCCGGAGCGCTCCTGCTCCGGGGCTGTAAGCCAACCCAATTCGCCAATGGAGACAGGGTGGAGTTTATCTGCTATACAAAGGATTTTTGTGTAGTCAGGAATCTGGGCAAACACGAGCAGTGCGTGGCCCAGAAAGGTGAAGCCGCGAAATAGCTGTCAGAAAAGCCTCCACAAGGTTCGACAGGTCTTCACACTAATTTGCCAACAAGTCATTGCGAGGCACGTAGTGTCGTGCCTGCACACCGAAGTGTCGTGTTACGTCACGCAGGCGTGGCAATCTAAATTCTTGAGATTGCCACGCTATGCTCGCAATGACATATGAAATAGAATGTAATTAGGTTAAAAACCGGTGCGAAAGGGGAGAATGGTTTTTCCCACCTCCCCTTTTTTTACCCATTCCCACACGAATGCAGGGCCTGTCGAAAGCCTATTGCCGAACGCCCAACACATGACCCCGAACAAAAAGCGTTCAGCCCTTCTTCTCTTTCTCTTTGAGCGCCTTCAACACTTTTTCCGGTGTGATGGGCAGGTCCTTGATGCGGACGCCTACTGCATCATAGATCGCGTTCGCAATGGCAGGCGCAGTTGGCACGGCGCCAGGTTCACCAATGCCCTTTGCTCCGAAGGGGCCGTCTTTCTCGTCAGTCTCGACGATGACGGCTTGAACCGGAGGAATATCTTTTGCGGTAGGCATCTTATAGTCGAGGAAATTACCATTTTTCAATTCGCCTTTCTCATAAATCATCTTCTCCCCAAGAGCATAACCGATACCCTGGAGACCGCCACCGTATATCTGACCTTCAAGCAATAAGGGGTTTATCGCCTTTCCTACATCGTGGGCTGCGATGTAATCCAATATCTTCACCTGCCCTGTTTCTTTATCGACTTCCACTTCAACGCCGTGGGCACCGTAGGCGTATGAGACAGAGAGGTTCCCCTTGAAATCCTTGTCGAAGTTCTCGTTCGGCGGGTCGTAGAAGTAATCGGCTGTGAGCATATTCCCGCCCGGGACGTAGTGCACCTTCCTGAGGGCCTTGCCCAGCGGGGTCTTCTTCTCACTGTCTTTCAGCGAAAAGACAACGCCGTTTTTTATGTCCAGCGATGCCGGGTCCTCGTCGAGAAGCTTGGCCGCCACTGCCAGGAGCTGCTCTCTGATCTTCTTTGCAGCACCGAGGGCCGCGTTGCCGGCCACGAAGGTGGTCCTGCTCGCGTGGGCGCCCACATCCCAGGGGCAGGAGTCCGTATCGTTGTTGATGACGTTGACGTCGTCGATGGGGATGCCGAGGACCTCCGCAACGATCTGGGCGATAACCGTCTCCGAACCCTGGCCGATGTCCGTGGAACCGGTGAACACGTCGACCTTACCGAAATCGTCCATCTTGATCAGGGTGCCGCAGCC
>CAYXQK010000160.1:0-6962 GCA_964467445.1 uncultured Syntrophaceae bacterium | reverse complement strand
AAGGACATTGCCGCGGTCCATACCCGTTCACATGTAGAGATGGTCAGAAGGGACGGGGTTTATGACATTGCCGCGCTGGCGGCGGGCGGCGCTATTCAGTCCGCCGAAATCGGTTTGAGCGAGCCCTGTTTCGCCCTGATCCGGCCGCCGGGGCACCACGCTTCCGCAGGCAGCTACTGGGGATTCTGCTATTTCAACAACATGGCCATTGCTTTGGAAAAACTCAAACGGGACAATAAAATCAAGACCGCGCTCGTGCTCGATTTTGACCTTCATTTTGGCGACGGCACCGTCAATATCCTGGGCAGCCGGGGCTATGTCGATCTCTACAATCCCGCTGCGTCCAGCCGCAGGGACTATGTCAGCAGCGTCGAAAAATGGCTTTTCTCAAGATCCGTCGATATCATCGGCGTCTCCGCCGGATTTGATAATCACATCAACGACTGGGGAGGGCTCCTTTCCACTCAGGATTATCAGGATATGGGACGCATGGTCCGGGAGGCCAGCCAGAAGAACAAAGGGGGATGTTTCGGCATCCTGGAGGGCGGATATAACCACGGCGTGCTCGGCAAAAACGTGAAGGCCTTTATCGAAGGAATGGATGTGCCCTTGGGTTGAATAGCCCGAAAAAACATGAAAGCATCCCTTGCACAAGACAATGCCTGGTGCGATTTTGTTTTAATTGTGGATTTCGGAGGGGAATCCTGATAGAAAAGGCGCGCTTTAAAAGGATTGTCACATTATGAAAAAAAGAAAACTGAACCTGGCGTTGCAGGGCGGCGGGGCGCATGGCGCCTTCACCTGGGGTGTCCTGGATCGCCTGCTGGAGGAAAAAGACCTGGAAATTGTCGGCGTTTCGGGGACCAGTGCCGGAGCGGTCAATGGCGCCTGTCTGATCTATGGGCTCACTCAGGGGGGAAACGAGGCAGCCAGGGACGTATTAAGCGAGTTCTGGCGGAAAAATTCGGAATCCCAGCAATATTCTCCCGTGCAGCCGACGATCTTCGACAAAATGTTGAGCAATGGAAATATTGATTTCAATCCGTTTTTCATGTTTTTTTCCATGATTTCCAAATCCTTTTCGCCTTATCAGTGGAATCCGCTCATGAAGAATCATTTGAAGGAACTACTTCTCGATGTCATTGATTTTGATGCCATTCAAAAAGAGCGCAAGCATAAGCTCTTCCTGACGGCCACTAACATCCGTACGTCCAAGGTCAAGATCTTTCACAACCCCGAAATAACCGTGGATGCCGTCTGTGCGTCCGCCTGCCTGCCCCATTTATTTCAGGCGGTTGAGATTGAAGGTGAATTTTATTGGGATGGTGGTTACATCGGTAATCCGGCGATGTTTCCGCTCTTTGAGCAGACCCAGTGTACGGACCTCATGTTGATCCAGATCGACAACATCGACTACAACAAGGTGCCCACGAAGATGTCGGAAATCATTGACAGGGCCACGGACATCAGCTTCAATTCCAGCCTCATGCGTGAGATGCGCGCCATCGATTTTGTCACGAAAATAATCGAGAAAGGCTTCGACGACGACGGCCGGCTCATCAAAACCAACATCCATTACATCAGCACGGGCGATCTCATGAATCATTACAGCGGCAGCAGCAAGGCGAATGTCGACTGGGACTGGCTGTGTTATCTCAGGGAGAACGGACGGACCAAGGCAGACGCATGGATCCGGGAACATTACGAAAAGATAGGCAAGAGAAGCAGCTGTGACATCAATTGCATATTTCTCTAACCTGAAACCCCCCGAATATCAAACCACCCCATTCGGGTTTCACGGTGCTGAGGGCTTTGCGTACGAACCTACCCTGCAGTCAAAGCTTATGGACTTTTCATTTGTTCCTTCAGCTTCTGCTGGTTTTTGACCGCTTCGGAGGTCCGGGTGATCGCCAGGATAATGTTGTCCTCCGGCTTTCCCATGATCTTTTCTGCCTTCCTGTACAACGACAGCGCAGCCACTACGTCGCCGCGGCTTTCCGCGCAGACCCCCAGGTTATAGACCAGGGAAACTGTGTTGGGCGACAGATTGCCGGCTTCTCCCCAGAGTTCACAGGCGTTGTCCATCCTGCCTTTTCCGGCAAACTCGATGCCCTGTTTGAGCTTTTCCTTGGCCGTACTGGAATCGATGCCGTCCGTTGAATCCAGCAGGGCGACTTCCCGTGTTTCATAAAAGGGCGCAATATCCTTGCGGAAGTCCCGCTTCACGGTATTTTTTGCCGTCTCCTGGAGTTCCTCCGCCCCTTTGATGGCGGTTCCGTCTTCACAACCGGCGGAGGCGGCTGAGCCCTTCAGGTTGTTGGAATAGAGGATTTTACCCGTGGCCACTTCGATCAGCTTGGGGGATGCGGCAAACTGGGCCAGCCGCTTCGTGCAGTTGACGTTGTAATTCCGGTAACGGATGCAATTCCCCTCGTATTGATTCCCTTTGTCATCTCTTTTGATCTGCCGCTGGACGCATTCGGAACGTCTCTCCGTATAGGGGCTGTCCGCGGTTGTGGCCAGCGTGACGGCGCCGGTGTAAATGCCCTTCGCCCCCACCATCTGACCGATTCTCGCCGCCGTTTTTGAATCGATCAGGCCACTTTGTGAAAATCGCTGTTCTGAAATGGTCTTATCGATGGCAGCCCGGTCAACCAGGGTAAAATAGGCCTTGTCGTCAATGTTGATGCTGCCCAGGATCCCTTCCAGTTCTGCTGTAAACTCGCTGCCGTGCGGTCCGCTGAAGGGCAGGACGGCGACGGTCTTCATCAGGGACGCCTGATGATACTGTGCGGGTTTCAGCATGTTCACCTTGATTTTTGTTGCACAGCCCGTGACCAGAAGGATCACGAAAAGCAACAAGACCAGTTTTACCAGGTGCCGACAATGACACTTGACGGGATTGACGGACATTTTATGCCTCCTTACTTCTCGTACTTGAATATGATGGAATAGGGTGTAAAATTCTCAACGGTAAAACGACCCTTTTGCTTGATGCTGTTGGCCAGATAAACACTGTTTTCCGGATAGCCCACCGTATACTCGCCCATCTGCGTTTCCTCCACCCCAGAGACCCAGACGAGGTTCTGCAGGATGGTTTTTACTTCCATGTTCGTATCCAGATCGGTTACGCCGTTGACCTTGATCCGGACCTTTTTCATATTTGTCTGGATATACTGGGCCATTTTGTCCAGGATTCCGGGCGTCAGTTTCTCCACCAGGTCCTTGAGGCCGACCGCAGCGGCATCTTCGGCGCTGTTGGCCAAGCCTTTTCCCTCTGCCGTACCGGCCGCCAGAATGTCCATATTGCCGGTCTTGCTGTTCCGGGCGACGATGCGGTAAGTCATTCTCACGGTCACATTGGCAAAAGGCATTTTCAATCCATAGCCGATCTCCTCACCCTTGCGGACGGAGATATTGGGGTCGATTTTGCCGATGATCAGGACATTGGAAAGAAATTTGTACATGACGCTTCTGAGCGTCATGGTGTTGCCGGTCCTGGCGGCGTTGTCGATAGCGGCGGCGTCAATGGCACTGGAGGGAGCGATATCGGTCACCGTATAACCCTGCTCGATCAAATTGCCGATGAGGGTCTCCGAGACGATGTTGGTTTCTTCGAATTCCCGGCTTAACTTCCTGGCCGGGATGTAGACGGCGATCGCGTTATTGAGCGCCAGGGAAGAGACTGCCTGCTGCGCCTTGCCGGGTTCGATGCAGGCATTGATCTTCACAAACAGCGTATCGCCCCTGTTTTCCTCTTTCAAAACCTTATGGCTTCTGACGACGCCCCCGACCTGGGTTTTGATGACGTCATCTACGAGCATGAAATTCTGCACAAAACTCCCCGCCTTGACATCCACGCCCACGACCTGCTCGATGGCTGCCCATCTTGCCCGGGCGATGGATTCCATCCTGGCAGAGGGGACGTCGCTGTTGACGATCGCCGCTTCGCCTTCGGCGTTCACGCACTTCTGTTGACCATATCCGTCGGCAATAAAAAGAAAGCTGACCAGGATACCCAGCAGCATGCCATAAATTTTCCGCATGATGACCGCACCTCCAGCTTTTGTATGATGGATTCATATACTGAAAAGGGGGACGTTGTAAACATAATTGTTGGCCATATAAGGCGTTTAGGCTTCCCTGGAAAAACCCTGGGAGTGTGGGATGTGTCCCGTCATATTCTACTTGCCGATGCAGAAGGTTGCAAAGATGCGGTCCAAAACATCCTCCGATGTCGTGACGCCCACGATTTCCCCGAGGCTGTCCAGGGCTTCCCGGAGGTCGAAGGCGACAAATTCAAAGGACATGGCATTGGTCAGGCTCTCACGGGCCTGCAGCAGATGCCCGATTGTTTTTTCCAGAGCGGTTTTGTGACGGATCTGGGTGATCACAACGCCAGCGGCCTGCTCGGTCTGCTCTCCGGTGAGTCGCTCGTAAATGGCTTCCTTGAGGGCCGGGATGCCGGCGCCCGTTTTTGCCGAGATCCAGAGGGGGCTCGCGTCGCGCAGCCACACCTGCATTTCCCGGTCGCTCAGGCGGTGATCCAGGTCCGCTTTGTTGATGACCGGGACGATGCTGTGATAACTGGTTTTTTCCAGGAGGTCATAATCTTCCCCGGTCAGAGGCGTACTGCCGTCGGCAACAGCAATGATGATATCCGCTGTGGATAATTTCCCCCAGACCCGGTCGACCCCCTCTTTTTCAATGATATTAGCGGGGTTTCTGAGGCCGGCGGTATCGGTCAGCCTGACGGCGATGCCGCGAATATCGATGTACTCTTCAATGAAGTCACGGGTGGTGCCTGGAATCGCCGTCACGATGGCCCGGTTTTCCCCGAGCAGCCGGTTGAGGAGGCTTGATTTGCCGACGTTCGGGCGGCCGATGATCACGGCATTGGCACCTTCCCGGATCATTCTGCCTTCCCGGTACGTGGACAGCATTTCCCGGATCCGGTCGAGCACGTTCTGGAGCTGTGCCGCCGCGTCGGCAGGGTGATGGCGCTCTCCTCCCTCGTCTTCCGAGAAATCAATGGCAACCTCCAGCGTTGCCAGGATTTCAGTCAGGGTCTGGCGCAAGGCTTCAATCTGCCGGTGCAGGGCGCCCTGCAGCTGCGTGTGGGCAATTTCCAGACCCCTTCCGGTTCTGGCCGTCATCAGGCCCATGAGCGCCTCGGCTTGCGTCAGGTCGATCCGGTTGTTCAGAAAGGCCCGTCGTGTGAATTCTCCGGGTACGGCCAGCCTCGCGCCTGCCCGGACCACTTCGGTCAGCACGGTCTCCAGAATCAGCGGGTTCCCGTGGCCCTGGATCTCCAGCAAATCCTCGCCGGTGTAAGAACGGGGTTTCCGCATGAGGGTGATCAGTGCTTCATCGAGGATGGCGCCCGTGGCCGGCGAGATGATCCCGGCGTGGTAAAGCTGATGGGACTTCAGCGGAATTGCACCTTTCGGGGAGCGGCACAGGAGGCGGGCGATCGTTTCGGCCAGCGGGCCGCTGATCCGGATGATCCCGATACCTCCGACGCCGGGAGGGGTGGCAATGGCGGCGATGGTGTCGTCAAAAGGCATTGTTTTAATTCTTTTTCGCCGGAATGATGACGATCTTCCGATATTCTCCCTCGCCCCTGCTTCTGGTGGTCAGCGACTCGTCGTTCTGCAGCGCCATGTGAATGATCCGGCGGTCATGGGCATTCATATGACTGACGGTGACGGCCTTTTTTGTTTTCCTGACCTTCTCGCCTAACTTCTCGGCCAGGGTGACCAGGGATTCTTCCCGTCTTTTACGATAGGCCTCGGTGTCGATAATAATCATCTTCCGTCCATCGATGGACCGGTTTGCCGCCTTGTTGACAATGTATTGGATCGCATCGAGGTTCTGGCCCCGCCGCCCGATGATCAGGCCGCCGCCATCGCCCTTGATATTCAGCAGGATCGATTCCTCCGTTTCTTCAACGCTGACCGGCGCGGCAATGCCCATATGGGCCAGGATGCCCTCCAGAACCGCTTTGGCCCGCTCGCCGAGCCCGGCGCCGTCTGCCGTGTGCGGAGGGTCGAATGCAGCCGGGGTGATGCCCGTTTCCGGCATTTCTTCTATTGTTTCCGGTTGCGGTGGCGCGGGTGTCATGTCCAGGGTCTCATCAATGGAAAGCAGACCGGCTTTGATCCTGGCCTTTCTGGCGCCCATGAGCCCCAGGAAGCCGGATGATCCGTCCGAAAGGATCTCGATATTCAGTTTGTCCCGCGAAACGCCGAAGTCGCGACAGGCTTTTTCAATGGCCCCATCGATGGTTTTGCCTTCAATTTCGAGAGTTTCCATTTTAACCTCTCCTCAAGTTACTTTTTTTTCAGGATGTAGTATTGCTGGCCGATGCTGATGATATTGTTGAACAGCCAGTAGAGGACCAGCCCCGAGGGAAAATCCAGGAAGAGAAACGTAAAAACCACCGGCATGACGAGCATGATTTTCTGCTGCATGGGCTCGCCCGACGGCGGACTCATTTTCTGCTGGATGAACATGGTGGCCCCCATGACTATAGGTAATGGACCCAGGGCAAAGCCTCCGATTATAGGAATCAATGATGGTATGTGTCCAAAGAGTGTATCGGGTGCAGACAGATCTTGTATCCACAAGAATAATGGAGCATGGCGAAGTTCGATGGCGTACATCAGAGTATTGTAGAGACCGAAAAAGACGGGGATCTGAACCACCATGGGAAGACATCCCCCCAGAGGATTCACCTTGTGGGCCTTGTACAGGGCCATGGTCTCCTGGCCGATTTTCTGCTTGTCGCCCTTGTACTTTTCGCGAAGGGCCGTCATCTGGGGTTGCAGTTTCTGCATTTCCTTCATGGATTTGTAGCTCTTGTTTCCCAGGGGCCAGAAGACGATTTTTATCAGGATCGTCAGGAGGATGATCGTGATGCCGTAATTATTTACGAAGTTATTGATATACTTGAGGATAAC
>CAYXQK010000159.1:0-6238 GCA_964467445.1 uncultured Syntrophaceae bacterium | reverse complement strand
AATTTATTTTTATCGAGCAGATGAAGAAGCGCCGGCAGAGATAAAAGACGGATTTTATATCACATCCCAGTCATTGTCGGGCGACGCAAAATCCCGGAGTTGATCCCTTCTTTTCTTGTGTTGCAACTTTTTCAGGGCCTTTGCCTCGATCTGACGGATTCTCTCCCGGGTCACACCCATCATCTCACCCACTTCTTCAAGCGTGAAGGGGCCATAGTTGCAGGCCACCCAGGTACAGTTCAGAAAACCCTCTTTTTTCAGCCGCCACTCGCAGGTCGCATCTTCGCAGACCGCTTCAACGAATCCCCCCCGCTTCTTGCATTTATAGATATTCGTCAACGGACACTCTCCTTGCAGATCATTCAGAAACCGATTTTTGCTAATATATGAATGATTCCTCTTTTGTCAATCATTTCTCCGGGGCATGTTTTGCAACATTCTCCCTTTTCAAACATTCATCGAGGGTTAATTCCGCCATTAGGTTTGCTTAATCGACAAACAGCAGACCTTTTCCCGGAAACAGCGGGCAGGAACAGACCCCCGAAAAAATGCTTGACCTGCTTTATAAAATGGGGCAGTCGTAATAGGCATTAGTCTCATCTAATCTTGAAGGATATGCTTTTTAAGAATTAAACAAAAGTTTCCCTGATGAAAAAATCAACACTTAAACAACAGGAACTCTATCGGACCTTGACGGAAAGTTCATTGGCTGGGATCTATGTCGTCCAGGACAGCAAGTTCTGTTACCTCAACAGAAATGCCGCGTCCTATGCGGGTTACGCGCCGGATGAACTGGTGGGCCGGCTGCCGGCCGATATCGTTCATCCCGAAGACAGGGAAAACGCCCGCAGAGACGCCCGTGCGATGCTGTTCGGGAAGAAAACCTCGCCCAGTGAGTTTCGCGTCCTGACGAAGGACGGGGAAATACGCTGGATCATGGAGACGATTGTGCCGATCACCTGGGAGGGGAAGCCCGCGATCCTCGGGAATTCCATGGATATCACGGAAAGGAAACAGATCGAGAGGGCGCTGCGGGAGAGCGAAGAGCGGTTCCGCACGCTGATCGAGACGACCCATGATCTGGTCTTTATCGTGAATACAGAAGGTTGTTTTACCTATGCCAATGAACGGTTTAAAGAGATGCTTGGACATGAGCCGCAGGAGTTGATGGAAAAACCCTTTACCTTCATCATCGCGCCCGAATCCATCGCGGTCGTTTTTGCGTATTTTAAGAATGGGATGAAAGGTCAGGATGTCCCTGCTTACGAAGCCCTGTTGATGCACAAAAACGGGAAGCGCATCCCGGTTGAGTTTGTTGCCACCACAATGCGGGATACCGAAGGAAAAGCCACCGGCCGCTTTGGCATCGGCCGCGACATCACCGAGCGCAAACGCACCGAAGAGGCGACCCGGGAATCTCATCAGCGCCTGTCCGATATTGTCAACTTTCTGCCGGATGCGACTTTAGCCGTTGATCTGGAGGGCAGGGTGATCGCCTGGAATTTAGCCATCGAGGAGATGACGGGGGTTAAAAAACAGGACATGATCGGGAAGGGCGATTATGAGTATGCCCTCCCGTTTTACGGAATGCGGAGACCGATACTGATCGACCTGGCGCTAAAACCGGACGCAGATATTGAAAAAAAGTATTCGTTTGTGTCCAGGGATAAGGACAGCATCATTGCAGAGTCTGTTTCCCGTCATCTCATAACCGGGCAGGACGTGTTTCTGTGGATCAAGGCGAGCGCCATCTATGATGCGTCGGGTAACATCGTCGGCGCCATTGAGACCATCCGGGACATTACCCTGCGCAAACAGGCCGAAGATGATCTGAGGCAGAGCGAGGAGCGTTACCGGACCATCATTGAAAACATCGGCGACGGTTATTATGAGGTGGATCTGAAAGGGAACATCACCTTTCTCAACGACGCGGCCCTGCGCATTATCAGCCTCCCGCAAAGCGAGGTGGAGGGGTTGAATTTTAAATCCTTTGCCACCGGGGAGGACACTGCCGTGATCTTCAGTGTCTTCCATCAGGTTTATCTGACCGGAATTCCCTTCCGCGGACTCTCGTGGCGGGTTGTCCGGCCGGACGGGAAGGAACAGCATCTGGAGATATCCGTTTCCCTGATCCGGGATGCCGCCGACCGGCCAAACGGTTTCCGCGGGATCATGCATGACATCACCGAGCGGCGAAAGGCCGAGAAGGCGATCCAGCACATGGCCTATCACGACCCCCTGACGGGCCTGCCGAATCGCCTGCTCTTCTACGACCGTTTTTCCCAGATCATGGCCCACGCAAGACGCAACCAGGAGAAGTTCGCCGTCATTATGATGGACCTTGATAAATTCAAGGAAATCAATGACCGTCTCGGTCATGACGTTGGGGATCAGCTGCTGCGCAGTGTCTCGGAGCGGCTCAGCTCGCAGATGCGCGACGGTGATACGGTGGCCCGGTTCGGAGGCGACGAGTTTCTGCTGCTGCTGCCGGGGATGAAACAAATCGAAGATATGGACCCGCTCGGACAGAAGGTCCTTCAGGCGTTCCAGCAGCCCTTTGCCGTTTCCGGACAGGCGCTTTCTATCCGCGCCAGCATCGGTATCGCCGTTTTTCCGGATGACGGCTCCGACAGGGACACCCTTGTCCAGAAAGCCGATTTTGCCATGTACCGGGCGAAATCAGTCGGCGGCAATCGCTGGACACGGTAGCGAGCGCGGCAGCATGAACCGTCTCAATCTGTCTGTCCCGTCCCGGTCGTCTTATTCCCTTGCAATCAGTAACCGGATGAGCCTTTCCATGAAGCCCTCGTCAGGCCGTTCCGCATGCACGCCGTAAGCGGTTCCCCATGCCGGGTCCATGCCGCGGATGAAAAGGTAATAAATGCCGCCGAAATGCGACTCGTATTGATAATCCGGCAGTCGCAGCGCAAGATACTGATGGAGGGCGACGGCATAAAGGCGACTCTGCAGAACGTAGAAATGTCCTTCCATGGCCTTCCTCAGGGCGGCGGGTCCGTAGTCCGCGATGCCGGGACCCAGAATATTTGACTTCCAGTCCACAAGATAAAACCGCCCTTCATGCTGGAAAACAAGATCGATGAAGCCGTGCATGAACCCCCGGACCGGACTGAAGTTCAAACGTTCCAGGCCGGTTTCTTTCAATTCATCCCTGCCAAAGAGGTCGCCCAGTCTTTCACGGGAAAGCATCTGCAGGGGGTAATAGAATTCCAGCTCATTGAGCCGGGCGGACGTTGAAATCCGGGAGAGCGTAAAGGTCGGGTCGCAACCCGCTTCCGATGCTGCCGTTAACGGCAGGGGGCAGGCGGCTACGTTTTGCAGCATCCCGGTCAGTGTTTCCTCCCATTGCCCGTCAAAGCCGTGAATCCGGAGCTTTTCGGCAATCAGACGGCGGATCACAAGGGGATTTTGCTCTGTAAAATCGAACTTCTCAAAAATATCATGAATGAGAATGCCCGCACGGGCCCCGCCGGGAAAATTGAAGATGCTTCCCTGGCTTCCCCTGTCCATCGTGCCCGTCCGCCGGGGGGCAGGAGGGGATTGGTGGGCAGGAAACTCAAATGCGGGCGAGGGCGCCGGAGCGGTAAGCGCATCCCGGTCGGGTTGTTCGATCAGGGCGGCGGGGGCGGAGACAAGCAGCGAATAACTGGCCACCTTCCAGGTTGGATCAATAGTTCCTTGAAATTTGCGGCAGGCTGACGTTTCCACGGTATCCGGACGGGGGGGCAGCGGGATGCCCTGCGTTGCGGGCAGTTCCTGCAACCGGATTGTTCCGCCGCTTTCTGCCGCGATGCGCGCCAGATCATCTTGCATGTCCCGGTCAGTCAGGGACTCCACCCGTTTTTCCAATTCGCCGACAAGGTTCTCCTCCCGGCCTTCCTGAATGTCCGCTTTGTCTGTGTGGAAGAGGTAGGCCGGGGCGGAGCTGCCCGTTCTGTTGATCCGCCCCCAGACGAAATAACAGCGATGCCTGGCCCGTGTCAGCGCCACATACAGAAGGCGGCAGTTTTCGGCCAGCAGTTCTCTTTCGGCCCAGGGCCTGTGAGCGTTGAGATCCGCAGAACCCAGATCAAGGGTCAGCTCTCGGTTGCGGGTCTCATCGTGGAAGGAAAACGGTTCCCGGGTGATCCGCGAGGAGCCCCATGCAAAAGGACAGAAGACGACCGGGTACTCAAGCCCCTTGCTTTTATGGATGGTCAGGATCTTCACCGCATGGGCGTCGCTTTCCAGGCGCAGAAGGTGTTCATCACGGCGTTCCCGCCCCTCGCTGTTGAGCTGTTCTGTCAGCCACTGCAGCAGTTGCTTGCTGTCCAGCTTCCGGGCGATGGATTCCTGGTGAAGAATTTCCGCCAGATGCAGAAGGTTGGTCAGGCGGCGTTCGCCATCCGGAAAGGACAGCAAACGACCCCGCACAGCCTCTCTTGCCATCAGGGTCCGGAACATCCGCATGAAACCGCGCGTTTCCCAAAGGTCGTGATCATGCCTGAAGGTTTCCAGGCGGATGGACCAGCCGGCGTCGTCGTTGAGCCACCCCTCCAGCGCGTCCGGAGCTGCACCCAGCATATCCGTGGCAAGGGCGCCGCGCAGCAGGTTTTCATGGGCAGGCCATGCGATCCCCTGTAGAATCCTGGCCAGTTCCCGAGCTTCGGAGGAATCGAAAACATTTTCTTCGCTGGTCAGGACGCTGGCGATCCGGAGGGCCTGCAACGCCTGTTGGATCAGGCGGGCTTCACGATGGGTGCGCACCAGCACCGCCATGTCGCCCTCCTCAACGGGTTTTTGACCGATCAGGGCGCGATGCTCCCTTCCCATTTGGACCAGGTGCGAAATTTCCGCCGCCACGGAGCCGGCAATGAGCGTTCTTGCCGCTTCTTTCGGCAGGGGCTTGCTTCCTTCCGCAAACCGGCCGGCCGGCAAGAACCAGCATTCAAGGGGGGCCTCCTGATTTCCATCTATGGTCAGGATGTCCCGCCCGGCCATCGGCGCCGCTTGCGCAGGACGGAAGGAAATCTCTCCGTAAACGAAGGGTTTGGCGGCACGGGAAAACAGGGCATTGACGGCCGCGACGAGGCCCGGTTCCGACCGCCAGTTCTGGTCAAGGGTGTAGCCTGCCCTGATGGCGGTCGCCGCCTGCATATAGGCAAAAATGTCGGCCCCCCGGAAACTGTAGATGGCCTGCTTGGGGTCGCCGATTAGAAAAAGCGTGTGGTCTTCCCTGCCGAAGACCGCATGAAAGATGGCATACTGAATGGGATCGGTATCCTGGAATTCGTCGATCAGCGCGGCTTTGAATTGATTGCGGATGGCCGTGGCCAGCGCCCCGCCTCCCTGCTTTTCGAGGGCCGCTCTCAATTTAAGCAGCAGGTCGTCAAAAAACAGGATATTGCGCTTCTGCTTGCGGATCGGCAGTTCGGTTCTGAGCGCCCTGATCAGATCGGCTTTCAGAGACAGAAGATGTTGATCGAACTCATCGCGCAGGGCGCTGGCTTTTTCCTGGACCGTCCGGCAGATGGGAAACACCGGATGCTCCGGGGGGGCGGCGTTTTTCCGGACAGCTTTTGCAATCGCCTCCGGGGTCATTTTTTCAAAACCATCAAAAAGCGGAATGTCTATCACTGCAAGCCATTCATCCATGGCCTTCACGAGGCGGTCGGCCGCCCGTTGGTTGTAAATATTGGACTTAAAGGCCGGATCCTGAAGCTTTTCAAGGACTTCTTCCCGGGCCGTCGGCCAGAGGGCCTGAAGATCCGAAACTGCCCCGTGAAAGGCGGCAAGGGATTCCCGGAGGGCGGCCGGGGAAGGGGGGGCTCCATCGGGGAGGACGCGGATATCGGGATTCAAGGCGATATTTCCCGTCCCGGACAGGAATGAGGCGGGGCTGAAGCCCTGACTCAGTGCATATCCGACCAGTTCGGGCAGGGCCTCGTAAAAATGGGTCCGCCAGAAATCCTGAATAATTTCATCCTTCAGGCGGCGCTGGTCTGTCACGAGTTCGGTGTCAAAAAGGGCGCCGCTTTCAAAGGCATGTTCATGAAGTATGCGACGGCAAAAGCCGTGGATGGTGAAAATGGCGGCTTCATCGAAATCCCGGAGCGCGGCTCGCAGGCGCTCAGAGGCCTCCCTGCGGGCAGCGGGATCGGGGCAGAGCTTCACGAGCGCCTGCAGAAACTCGTCTTTGCTTTCCTGATGTAAAAAAGCCTCCAGGGCGTCCCGGAGCTTG
>CAYXQK010000158.1:0-3244 GCA_964467445.1 uncultured Syntrophaceae bacterium | reverse complement strand
CGGCGCCATGCCGAGGAGACCGAAATGGACATCCCGGAATATCCTATCCTGTTCATGAAAGCGACCGGCAGCGCCATCGGACATCGGGAGCCGATTTTGTTACCCGCGGCCGGCCCTGGAAAGGTGGACTACGAAGCGGAGCTGGCCGTTGTGATCGGCAGAAGCGCAAAAAATCTGAAAGCGTCGGAAGCCATGGCCTGTGTCCTGGGGTATACCTGCGCCAATGATGTGAGCGCGAGGGACTGGCAATTAGAAAAGCAGAAGGGCCAGTGGATCCGCGGGAAAAGTTTTGATACCTTTTGTCCGCTGGGACCCTGTCTGGTCACGAAGGATGAAATCGCTGATCCGGACCGGCTTAGCATCCGTGCCCTGCTGAATGAAGACAGCATCTTGCAGGATTCAAATACGTCCAATATGATTCATAATATTGCGGCGATCATCAGCTTTCTGAGCCAGTCGATGACCCTGCTGCCGGGAACGGTCATTTTGACAGGGACGCCGGAAGGGGTTGGTTTTACAAGGCAACCCCCGCTTTTCCTGAAAGCGGGAGACCAGATAGCGGTTGAAATTGAAGGCATTGGCCGATTAAGCAATCCTGTTGTCAGGGAGCAACCACCTTCGAGTTGACAAATGATCGCAAGCGAATATATTATCAAAAGAAAGTGACCGCCAAAGCGGATTTACAGTTCATCGTCCGGGAGGATTCAATGAAGAAAGAGAGTCAAAATCGAAAAACCTTCATGATGTTTTTGCTGGCCTGTCTGATCGGGTTTTTCATCGTTTCCGTCGTCGAAGTCCTGCGCTCATCCTTTATTCCTTCCGGGCCGGGGCCTGACGTGCAGACGGCTTCAGCCGTTTCTTCCGGTGACGGCGGCCGCATGACAGGATCCTTAGCCGATCTGGTCGAGCGGCTGAAACCGACGGTCGTAAATATCAGTACAACCAAAACCGTCCGCGGCGGCGGGATGCGATCGCCTTTCGGCGGCGACGACTTTTTTGAGCGATTTTTCGGGGATATCCCGAAGCGTGAATTCAAACAGAGGAGCCTGGGTTCCGGCTTCATCATCAGCGCCGACGGGTATATTTTTACCAACAATCATGTGGTTGAACGGGCGGACAAGATCCTGGTCAAACTTTTCGACGGTCGGGAATACAAAGCGGAAGTGATCGGCCGGGATGCCAATACGGACCTTGCCTTGATAAAAATCAAACCCGGCAACAGCCTTCCCGTTGCTGAAATCGGCGACTCTGAGAAATTAAGAGTGGGGGAATGGGTGATCGCCATCGGCAATCCCTTCGGTCTGGAACAGACCGTGACAGCGGGAATCGTCAGCGCCAAAGGGCGCGTTATCGGTGCCGGACCCTACGATAATTTTATTCAGACGGACGCCTCGATCAATCCCGGCAACAGCGGAGGGCCGCTGTTTAACATGGAGGGCAAGGTGATCGGCGTCAATACGGCCATCGTGTCCCAGGGGCAGGGGATCGGTTTTGCCATCCCGATCAGCATGGCCAAGAATATTCTGCCCGATCTGAAATCCAAAGGAAAGGTCACCCGGGGCTGGATGGGGATTTCCGTCCAGGATGTGACCGAGGACATTGCCACGAGCCTGAAGCTCAGTCAGCGCAGCGGCGCACTGATCTCTGAGGTGTTCAAGGGAGATCCAGCGGACCAGGCGGGGCTCCGGTCAGGCGATGTGATCCTGGAGGTAAATGGGAAAAAAATAAATGATACCCACCAGTTGCTCATTCTGATCGCCTCTTTTCATGTGGGAGAAAAGGTGAATGTCAAAGTTTCACGTGATGGACAGGACAAGACCTATCAGGTAATCGTGGCCGAAAGAAAGGACCGGCCGAAAGTTGCCCTTGAAGGGGGTGACGGCAAAACGTCCTTTGGCATGAGCGTTCAGGACATTACCCCCCAAATCGCCCGGCAGCTCGGCATTTCCATGTCCAAGGGCGTCATTGTGACGGATGTTGAGGAGGGAAGCCCTACCGACGAAGTGGGTATACAGCCGCGGGACATTATTCTCCAGGTCAACAAAGTGAATATCGGTTCGCTGAAGGATTACCAGAGAGAAATTGAGAAAGCGGCCGCGAAAAGCAGCATTTTGCTGTTGATTAAGCGGGGGAAAACGACCTATTACGTCGCGCTCCGCCGATAATTCCTTTTAGGATCAGGATGTCTCAGGCCATACAGGATCGCGTTTCGCTTCAAAAAGTCTACGAGACCCTCCAGGAATACTTCGGTGATCTGCACTGGTGGCCGGGCGACTCCCCCTTTGAGGTCATCGTCGGGGCGATCCTGACCCAGAACACGGCCTGGAAGAATGTGGAGACGGCCGTCGGTCGCCTGAAAGCGGGAGACCTGATTCATCCGGCAAGGTTGCGTCAACTGGCCGATCAACACCTGGCCGACCTGATCCGGCCCGCAGGCTACTACCGGGTCAAGACGAAACGCCTGAAAGCCTTCCTTCAATTTCTCTATCAGGAATACCAGGATGATCTGGATGCGCTGTTTGCAGAAGACCTTTGGGTTTTAAGAAAAAGATTGCTGTTGGTCTACGGGATCGGCGAAGAGACGGCCGACAGTATTCTCCTGTATGCCGCGGGGAAGCCCGTCTTTGTCGTGGATGCCTATACCCGCAGGATCATGCAAAGACATCGTTTCATCAGCGGCAAGGCCCGTTATGCAGACATTCAGACTCTTTTCATGACCAGCCTGCCCCGGAACACCCCCCTGTTCAACCAGTATCATGCGCTGCTGGTGAATACAGGCAAGCAATTTTGCAGAAAACAAAACCCCAAATGCGAAATCTGTCCGCTGCAATCGTTTCTGTGATGTTTCACGTGAAACAAACACCCTTACGCCAGCATGCCGCCGTCCACCACGATACAGGCCCCGGTCATGTAGGAGGCAGCGTCGGAAACCATATAGAGAACGGCGCCGGCCATCTCTTCAGGTTTTGCGACCCGTCCCATGGGAATCGTCGGCAGGACAATTTTCATGATATCGGGACTGCTGAGGATCGCCGCTGAAAACTTTGTATCTGTCAAACCCGGCAGTAGGGCATTGACCCGGATATTCAGCGGCGCCAGTTCCTTGGCAAAGGATTGGGTCAGGGCGACGACCCCCGCCTTCGTGATGGAATAAATTCCCTGAAAAGGGGCCGGTCGAATCGCGTTAATCGAAGCCACATTGACGATGACGCCGCCCCCCTGGTCTTTCATGATTCTTGCGGCC
>CAYXQK010000157.1:0-5926 GCA_964467445.1 uncultured Syntrophaceae bacterium | reverse complement strand
TTCGCTCTTTCGGGTCAGGGATTGAATGGTTTTTAAGTTGTCTTGCCGCATGACGCTATTGACATGAATGAATGTCTCTACAGGCGTTTTACCGCGCAGGGTTACATCGGCCATCTGGAACTCCGGCATCTTCTGTTGCAGGAACTGGTTGGAGAGGGTTATCTTGTCGGTGCGGTATTTCCCGCTTTTGATCAGGTGGGGCAGGGCAACAGCGGATTCATTGCCTGCCTGGTCCCGGGCAACCACCTTAATGCGGGTCGTTCCCTGGCTGGCTTCGATGGGAAGGCTGAAATAAGAGATATAAGAAGGTTTCCCGGACAGGGTGGTCAGATAGGCGGGGAAGTGCCGGTCATCGACCTGAACCCCGCTCATGACGACGGGCTTCGAGGTGCGATAAACCGTGACACAGGTTCCGCCCGGATTGATGATATTCTGCGGATTGAGCAGGTAAATCTGCGGGGGGAGCAGGTCGATTGTCAGGGGTTTGCTCAGCAGGGTCTGATTTTTAAAAAGTGAATAATCCACGGCTTTGATATTCAAAGTCGCGGGACCGTCCTGCATTTGCAGGACCAAGGGATCGACCGTGACGGAGATCGTCTTGTCGCGCGTGTCTTTTTTCGGGTAATGAGCGGAGTGAAGCGTATAGGTCTTGTCACCCTGGCTGATCGTTATCCAGGTATCGCGAAGACTGCTTCCCTGATCGGAAAACGTCACCTCGATCACGCCTTGCCGACCGATCATGCCGACATCCTGATGGATATTGATCTGAGGCTTCCCGATATCGATCGCGCTTCTGAAAAACCAGAAACCGCCGATCAGTACGAAAATAACCGCCAACAGGCCGATGTATTTGACATTCCGATAAAACATAAACGTCCCCCTCAAAAGGTAAAAAATCGTGAGACGTATAGTCGTTTATTCTCCTCTTTGCAAGGGGAAACGATAACCCAAATGATTAACGTCTTGATCTTGACCTGTAAAATTGCTATATATCAGGAAAATGGAATCGTATCAGTGAAATAACCTTGGGAGAAGAGTCAGAGATGTTAAGGGAAAAGCATATCCTGCTGGGCGTGACAGGTGGTATTGCCGCCTACAAGTCTGCGGAGCTGGTCAGGCTGTTTGTCAAAGAGGGGTGTCACGTCAAGGTGATCATGACGAAGCATGCCATGGAATTCATTACCCCCATGACCCTGCAGACCCTGTCGGGCAATCCAGTTTTTCTGGATATGTTTTCGCTGGTCAAGGATCATGATATCGCCCATATTGCCCTGGCCGAGGAAGCCGATGTTCTGGTCATTGCTCCGGCGACCGCCAATATCATCGGCAAAATGGCGGCCGGCCTGGCGGATGATCTGTTGACGACCGCGGCACTGGCCACCAAGGCGCCCATCCTGATCTGTCCGGCCATGAACACGAATATGTATGAGCATCCCATCGTCCTGGAGAACATGCGGAAACTCGCCGCACTGGGATACCACATCATGGCTGCGGGAACCGGCGAGCTGGCCTGCAAAACGGAAGGTGCGGGAAGGCTCCCAAATGTAGCGGATATCATTGATGAAGTCGAATCCATTCTGACCCCGAAGGACCTCGACGGTGAGCGGATTCTGGTGACCGCCGGCCCCACGCGGGAAGCTTTTGATCCCGTTCGCTTTATCACGAATTATTCCTCGGGGAAAATGGGGTATGCCCTGGCCACTGCGGCCAGAAGGCGGGGCGCCTCCGTCACGCTGGTCAGCGGACCATCCGCTCTGCCCGTGCCCCGGGGAGTCGATTTTATCCCGGTTTCCAGCGCTGTGGAAATGAGGGAAGCGGTTATGGAATGTTTCGCAACAGCCACCATTGTCATGAAGGCCGCAGCCGTCGCCGACTTTCGGCCTTCAGCTCGGGCCGATGAGAAAATCAAAAAGAAGGGCGGTCCGCTGATCCTGACCCTTGAGCGGAATCCGGATATTCTTGCTGAACTCGGAAAAATCAAGAAGGGACGTATCCTGATTGGTTTTGCCATGGAGTCAGAAAATCTGGAGGCAAACGCCACGGCCAAACTGAAAAAGAAAAATCTGGATCTGATCATCGCCAATGATGTGAAGCAGTCAGGGGCAGGATTCCAGACCGACACCAATATTGTCAAGATCTTCGATCGGGAAGGTGGGATTGAGGCGTTGCCGCTGATGGACAAAATGGCAGTGGCCGACCGGATTCTCGACCGGGTGAAGCGGTTGCTTAAATAAGGCGGCGAGAAGCATTCGGGGTTTGAAAAGGGCTCCGGTGCGGGATGTTGCAAACAGAATCAATTATATAAAGATGTGGGCAACCTTGGATGAAAAGCTCATTGGTCCAGGCGGATACACCCCGGGAAGAACTGCACAAGATGATCGCTTCGCTCAGGACGCGGCTGCAGTTGGACATGGAACTGAACCGGGCCATTCCCGCATCCTTTCTTAAAAAAGGGGACCCCGTGATGAAGGCTCACGTGCCGTCGTCAAAGGGGCCCCAGGTGAAATCGGCCGATCGACCGGGACAAACCCTTCCGGATGTAAGGGATGCGCTCGGCGACTGCCGACGCTGTCCTCTGTGTGAAACGAGAACCAACCTTGTCTTTGGCGAAGGCAATGTCCGCGCCGGACTTGTTTTTGTCGGCGAGGCGCCGGGGGCGGATGAAGACAGTCAGGGGCGGCCCTTTGTAGGGAAAGCGGGACAACTGCTGACGCGGATCATTGTCGCCATGGGATTGCAGCGTCAGGACGTGTATATCTGCAATATCCTGAAATGCAGGCCGCCGGAAAACAGGAACCCCAGGCCCGAAGAGATCGCCGCCTGTGAACCCTTCCTGATCCGTCAGCTTCAGGCCATCCGGCCGAAAATCATCTGCGCCCTGGGAACCTTTTCCGCTCACACCCTTCTCAAAACGGATGTTCCGATCAGCGTTCTGCGGGGCCGGTTTCACAGCTATCAGGAGATTCCGCTGATGCCGACCTATCATCCGGCCTACCTCCTCAGAAATCCATCTGCAAAAAAGCAGGTCTGGGAAGATGTTCAAAAAATCATGAAAGCGTTGTGACTCCGATGAGGCATAAAAGAAAAATTACAGCGATCCTGGTTATAGGTTTGATGATCCTGCTGGGCACTTCCGGGGTGTCGTCCGTTGTTGCTGAAGAAAAAAAGCCGGTTTACGATGTCATCACGGTCGGTGCTGCCATTACACCGCCCATTGCCACCCATATCATTCAAAGTATTGAGGAATCTGCCAAATCAGGGGCCGATGGCCTGATTATCCGCCTGGATACGCCGGGCGGTTTGGATCTTGCCATGCGGGATATCGCCAAAGGCATCCTCAATTCATCGCTGCCGGTCATGGTTTACGTTTCTCCCGCCGGCGCCCGGGCCGCCTCTGCCGGGGTAATCATTACCGTTGCCGCCCACATCGCCGCCATGGCGCCGGGAACAAATATCGGCGCCGCCCATCCGGTTGCGATCGGTATTGGCGGAGGCGAAATGGACAAAACCATGATGGCCAAGGTTGAAAACGATGCCGTGGCCTATGTCATCGGCATTGCCAAAAAGCGGAACCGGAATGAGGAATGGGTGGAAAAGGCCGTCCGCGAGAGCCTTTCCATCCCCGCCGAGGAGGCGCTGCGGTTCAAGGTCATCGACTTTGTGGCAGACGACCTGGATCACCTCCTGATGCAGGCCGACGGAAAAAACATTGTTCTGCCTGCGGGTGAAAAGATATTAAGAACAAAAGGGGCGGTCCTTAACGAGAAAAAGATGGGAACCCGTCTGGGAATACTGGCCGCCTTGAGTGACCCCAACATTGCCTATGTTCTCTTTTTGCTGGGGCTGGCGGGGCTCTATTTTGAATTTGCCAATCCCGGCGTCATTCTGCCGGGCATTGTGGGCGGCATTTCCCTGATTCTGGCCTTTTTTGCCATGCAGACGTTGCCGGTGAATTATGCCGGGGTTCTCTTGATTCTCTTTGCCGTCGCGCTTTTTATCGCCGAAATAAAAGTCGTCAGTCACGGTATCCTTACCATTGGCGGAATCGTTTCCTTGGTCATGGGGTCACTGCTGCTGTTCGATTCGCCGGATCCGGCGTTGCGCGTGTCTCTGAAGGTCATGATTCCGGCGCTCATCGTGATCTCTCTTTTCTTTGCCGGCGTCGTGAGACTGGTTCTGAAAGCGCAGATGAGAAAACGCCGGTCGGGCAGGGAAGGGATGGTCGGCGCTGAAGGCGAGGCCGTCACCGATGTTCATAAGATGGGGAAAGTTTTTGTACATGGTGAATACTGGAATGCCTGGAGCGACCGGGCGGTGGAGAAGGGGAAAAAGGTCCGGGTCGTCGAGGTGGCGGCACTGAAGTTGAAAATTGAAGAGTTTTGATTATAAAAAGGAGGAAATATTATGTATCCCATCATCGTACTGGTCGTTCTGGTTGTCATGTTTATGGCATCGGCGATTCGGATTTTAAATGAATACGAGCGAGCGGTGATCTTCCGCCTGGGGCGGATCATTGATCAGAAGGGGCCCGGTCTGATCATCCTGATTCCGATCATCGACAAGATGGTCAAGGTCGATATGCGAACCATCACCATGGATATACCGCCGCAGGATGTCATTACCCGGGATAATGTTTCCATCAAGGTAAATGCGGTGGTCTATTTCCGGGTTATTGACGCCAATGCAGCGGTCACCGATGTAGAAAATTATCTGTATGCCACATCCCAGCTTGCCCAGACCACCTTGAGGAGCGTCTGTGGTCAGGTGGAACTGGATGAAATCCTGTCGCAGAGGGAAAAGATCAACCTGCATCTGCAGGAAATCCTTGATCGCAGCACCGATCCCTGGGGCATCAAGGTCTCGCTCGTGGAAGTCAAGCAGATCGACTTGCCGGAAGAGATGAAGCGGGCCATTGCCAAGCAGGCGGAAGCGGAAAGGGAACGGCGTGCCAAGGTCATTAACGCCGAAGGCGAATTCCAGGCGGCTCAAAAGCTCATTGAAGCGGCCGCCCTGATGGAGACGCAGCCTATGTCTCTGCAGCTCCGGTATCTGCAGACGCTGAATCAGATCGCGTCTGAAAACAATTCCACGACGCTTTTCCCCATCCCGATCGATTTGTTCAAGCCCTTTCTGAAGCTGGCGGAGAAGTTGGATTCCCGATAAAGGAGAAGGTAAGTGCTGCTGATTCTGGTCGGCGCCAATATCGTCCGGAAGTATTTCAGGAAAAGGGAATGATGCCGGTTGAAAAAACCCTGATTCTCTGCGACTTTGACGGAACGGCCAGCCCGGTGGATGTGGGGAACCGCCTCCTGGACCGGTTCACCGGGGACGGTTGGGAGGAAATAGACCGCGATTATTGTTCCGGTAAGATCGGTTCCCGGGCGGCTTACACAAAAATCGCACCCCTGTTCAGAGGAAGCAGAACAGCCATGCTTGAATATGTTCTGGCCACGGCAACGCTGGACAGAGATTTCGCGGTTTTTTGCCGCCTCTGCCGGCAAAACGGGATTGATGTAAAAATTGTTTCCGACGGTCTGGATTTCTACATAGAAGCACTCCTGATAAAGCACGGCCTGGCACAGATGGAATACTTTGCGAACCGTGCCGTTTTTGAGGGGGATGAGAAAATATCCTTTGAATTTCCAGGCGTCAGCGAGGATTGCGGCCGCTGCGGCAACTGCAAACGGGCCATCCTGAACAGTTGCCGCCCGGCCTACGATAGGATCATCTATATCGGCGACAGTTATTCCGATGTCTGTCCGGCAAAAGACGCCGATCTCGTGTTTGCGAAGACCATCCTTTATAAAAAGTATTCAAGTAACGGAAATCATTGTATCTATTTTGAACAATTTGGCGATATCATCAAGTCCCTGCACGACCGGGGCGTCATGACCTGAAACCGGTTGGTGCCTTCTACAGCATAATC
>CAYXQK010000156.1:0-6956 GCA_964467445.1 uncultured Syntrophaceae bacterium | reverse complement strand
TTTCCTCAATGATCTTCGGCGCCATCGAAACCGCGTTTAACCTTATTTTCCGGGCCAAATCCTATCGCAACTATATCCTCTCAAAACTTCTGGCCATGGCCATGATCCCCATGATGTGGACGGTGGGCGTGGCGAGCGTCGGGGTCACCTACATCGCCGCCATTCTGGCGCGGCAGCCCACAATCTTCAAGAGCGAGTTCCTGATCATTCACGGTTTCTTTTTCCGCTCCATCTTGCCCTATCTCGTCACCGTCCTGTTTTTCACCATCGTCTACAAAGTGATCCCCCCCGTGAGAATCAGTTGGTGGAACGCCCTGATCGGCAGTGCCATTTTTTCGGCTCTGATGGAACTGGCCAAACAATTTTTCGGATGGTATGTATCGAATTACACCAGCTATCATGTGATTTTCGGGTCCCTGCAAACGGTCGTCATTCTTGTCATCTGGGTTTTTTATGTGGCGCTCATCCTGCTGTTCTGCGCGGAAATCATTTCCTCCTTTCAGAGACGGGATTTGATCCTGCTGGAGAAGGCGCTGCTCAACCGGGGAAAAAACCGTGCCGCCACGGACGAACAGATGTTCCGGAAATTCGGCTGCATCTATCTGAAAGAGCAGTATATTTTCAAAGAGGGGGCTCCCGGCCGGGAGATGTACTATATCCTGAATGGCCGGGTACGCCTGGAAAAACGGGCCGGCCAGGTCAGGAAGGTGCTTGCAGAGCTGGGGCCGGGAGAATATTTTGGTGAAATGGCCGCCCTGATTGATGCGCCGCGGACTGCCTCCGCCATTGCGAACGAGGACTGTCGTCTGGCGGAGATTGACGGCGACACGCTTCGTCACCTCATCCGGGAAAACGCTGAGATGTCGCTTTTCATGCTGAAAGAATTCTCCCGACGGATTAAAAACATGAATACCGCCCTGGAAGAACTGACCCAGGAATGGATCAAGCTCATGGCCACTCTCTATTTTTTCAAGGAGTGGCCCCTGAAGGCCGCTCAGAACCCCGCCGCAGAACTGGCCGGCTACACCGGCAAGGATGTGGCCGATATTGACGAGGTATTAATGGAACTCCAGGTTGAAGGCGTCATCGTCCTTCAGGAAGGACAGGTAACCGGATTTATCAAAGAAAAGGCGTGGAATCTGTTGAGCAGGCATGTCTTTGGCTGAAAGATCATCCGGAAATGGCACACGGACGGATGGCTCTCTCATGGAAAGAACCGGCGGCTTGATCATGAAAACGGATTTTCGGGACCGAAAGATTTTTGATACGCTCACCCGAACGTTCCCCCGGGAAAAGGCAAACACCGTCGGCGAATGGATCATCAGACTGGGCCGGCATTTTCTCGGAACCCCCTATGCTGCAGGGACGCTTGAAAAGGAAGGGCCGGAGGCGCTCGTCATCAATCTGCGACAGTTCGATTGCCTTACCTTTGTGGAAAATATCATCGCCTTGGCACAATTGTTCCGGTCGGAACACGTTTCATTTGATCGCTACCGGGAAATCCTGGCATCCATCCGTTATCGGCAGGGCCACTTGAATGGCTACACTTCCCGACTTCATTACTTCACCGACTGGCTCTTCGATAACGAGCGCAAAGGCATCGTGAAAAACATCAGCCGTATTCTGGGCGGGCAGCCATTCTCAAAAAAGGTTAATTTTATGACAGAATATCCGGATCATTACCCGGCATTGATAGACCGCGACGTTTACCGGCAAATAAGGGCCTTGGAGAGACGGATACAACAGCGCGTGTGCTATTACATCCCGGGGGCATCGCTGAAAAAAATTGAGAACCGGATCGCCAACGGGGACCTGATCGCCGTCACAACCCGTACAGAGGGACTGGATGTAACCCATGTGGGCATCGCCGTCCATGTGAGGCATAGAATTCATTTCCTGCACGCCTCAAGCCTCGCCGGCAGCGTGATCATTTCCACGGAAACACTCGACCGTTATCTGGCCAGGAGCAACGATCGCTCAGGGATTATGGTTGCGCGGGCGGTTGAATCCGTAAAGCGAGACCTTTGAAGGAAGGGAGGAATTTCACCATCAACAGGGAAATGATTAAAGCCAAACTTCTTGAAGAGAGGTCCGGCTACAGAAAGTAGCAATCGATGAGCCGATCTGCCCCTGCACATCCGCACAAGGTCGTCGCCTGCCGGGAATACGACATTCTTGTCCCGTTCGTCTGTCATCGCTGCGGCAACTGCTGCCGGAAGTACGAACCGATCGTTGAGCTGGAGCTGCTGCCCGAAATCGCACGGGCCCTGGGAAAGCCCATCGAGGTCATTCAGAACCGGCTCGGCGCCGACGGCCTCTCCCACAGCGCCGGACATCCGACGGATTGCTGCTTCCTGGATCCCCGGCATTCGGGATGCATCATCTATGAGGTAAGGCCCACTGCCTGCCGCCAGTTTCCGCCTCTGATCGGCGTCGGCGCCGGCGCCGTCGATTGCCCGGGATACAGGGAATACAGCAGTGTTCTGAACGAATTCACCGGCAGCCCGGAGCATCTCCGCCAGGGCCGTTCTGCAGCCGCCCGCGGGCAAAGGAAAATCCCCACGCATGCCCGCAGGGATATACGGCATACCCTGTCAGCGGCAATGATTTCCACAAGATACCGTCGGGTTTTTACAAAGATGAATGGAATGTCGGATTCGGACCGCTCCGCCGTGTGCCTGTTCGAGGCTGAAGATTGAGCTGGAAGAAAAGAAAAGGAGCCTCCTCTGCCCGTACCCCTATAGTCCGGATATCAGGTGAAGTTGACTCCTGCATGCGTTAATCCATCGCATTTCTCTTTTATGGTAGCTTTCTCGAGGAAACCTTGATAATGAGAACAAACATGTAATGCTGGAATTTGATATTCATGAAGTCTTTGACCCTGCGTGAGGGTATTATGGACTGATGACTGAAACCCCGTTTCTCCGAAGAGTGCGGGGTTTTTTGTTAAAAACATTGAAGCAATTCGACTGCAGGATAGGAAAGGAGGGCTAATATGTCGTTGCAGGATCCTTATTCCGGTAAGCCATGGCTCAAGTTTTATGACAAACATGTGCCGCCAAACCTGAATTATCCAAGTAAAACCTTTGTCGAGCTGTTTCAGGGCGCCGTGGGAGCCGTTCCCGATAAAACGCTGGTCAATTATATGGGCGCCAGCCTTTCTTTCAGGGAACTGGATGAGCTCTCGAACAAGTTTGCCAACTTTCTAAAGGCGCGCGGGCTCAAACCCGGCGATGTAGTGGGGGTGAACCTCCCCAATCTTCCCGCATACTATATCGCCATCATCGGCATTCTCAGGGCCGGATGCCTGCTCTCCGGCGTGAGCCCCTTGCTTTCGGCAAAGGAGGTGGAGTACCAGCTCAACGACTCCGGGGCGAAGGTTTTACTGACGCTGGATCTCCTCTCCGACAAGGCGGCTGAGGCCCTCACAAAAACCAGCGTGGAATCCATGGTCGTGGTCGAGATTGCCGATTTTTTACCCGCCGTTAAGCGGGTGCTCGGAAAGCTCCTGAAAAAAATCCCCACGAAGCCGGTCCCGCCGGTCCCCGGGACAGAGGTGATCCGGTTCATGGACATCCTCAAAAACATGCCGGCGACGCCCGTGCTGGAGAGCATCGGAGTGAGCGCGCCGTGCCTCATGCAGTATACCGGGGGAACCACCGGTCCCGCAAAGGGAGCCGTGCTCACTCACAGGAACATGGTCTGCCAGCTGACGCAGTTCGGCGTATGGGTCGATCTCAAGATGGGGCAAGGCACCATCCTTTCGGCCTTTCCGCTGTTTCACCAGGCCGGGTTGTTCATCGGCATGCTGTCCATGGCATACGGGTGCACGCAGATCGCCATCCCCAATCCCAGGGATCTGGATTTCATCATTGCCGCCATCAAGAAGCACAAGCCGAACGCCATCGGCAACGTGCCCACGCTCTTTATGGAACTCATGAAAAAGGAGGCCTTCCGGAAGCTGGATTTTTCATGGCTGGAGTGGTGCGGCAGCGGCGCGGCGCCCTTTCCGCCCGAATACATCCGGGAGTTCGAAAATATTGTCGGCAAGGGGAAGCTTGTCGAAGTCTGCGGAATGACCGAGACCAGCCCCATCACCACGGCCCTTCCGCTGTATGGGATGAAGGTGCCCGGCTCCGTGGGCATTCCGCTCCCTGATACGGAGGCCAAGCTCGTGGACCCCGAGACGGGTACGATTGTCCCGGTCGGCGAACCGGGCGAATTCGTGACAAAGGGCCCCCAGGTCTTTACCATCGGCTACCACAACAAGCCGGAGGAAACGGCCAACACCCTGAAGGACGGGTGGATCTACACAGGCGATATCTGCCAGATGGACGAAAACGGCTACTTCTACGTGGTGGACCGCATGAAGGACATGGTCAACATCTCCGGGTTCAAGGTCTTTACCCGGCAGGTTGATGATGTCCTCATGGAGCATCCGGACATCGACGTGGCCGCCACGATCGGTCTGCCCGACCCCGCGCGGCCGGGGTCCGAGATCGTTGTTTCGGCGATCGTATTGAAGCCGGGACGCGAGAAGAGCGAGGCCATGAGGGAGAGGATCGGCCAGTACATGAAAGAGAAGGTGGCGCCCTACAAAGCCCCGAAGCAAATCGAATTTATGGATGAGCTCCCGAAAAGCGCCGTGGGGAAGATCCTGAAGCGGGAGCTTCGGGCCATGCTGTCGAAATAGAGGAAAAGGCAAAATAATGACGACGAAACACCCGTACCAGACTTTTATTTTTGACGAGCCAATCCCCGGCGTGGGACGGGTGACACTGAACCGCCCTGCCCAGCTCAATGCCGTCAACATCCGCATGCTCAATGAATTCGAACAACTTTTCAAGTGGTTATCCGGCGACTGCCCGGTCCGGGTGCTCGTGATCACGGGCATGGGCCGGGGTTTCTGTGCCGGTGCCGATCTGAATGACGCCGATGTTTATCGGGAATCAGAGGCCTTTGCCGATCCCGAACATTTCCTCCGGCTCGTTCAGGAACGCTATGCCGCGCTGATTCTGGGAATCCGTAACATTCCCCAACCCGTCATCGCCGCGGTCAATGGTCCCGCTGCGGGCGGTGGTTTCTGCCTGGCCCTGGCCTGTGACATCCGGATCGCCTCGCCGGAAGCCTATTTTGTGGCCTCCTTCATCAATATCGGCCTCTCCGGCGGGGAACTGGGAATCTCCTATCTGCTCCCCCGTCTGATCGGCCTTTCCAGAACAGCCGACATGATCTATACCGGCAGGAAAGTGACGTCGGAAGAGGCGGTAAGAATCGGCCTTATCAGCGAACAGGTCCCGAAAGAAAAACTCCTGGAAGCGGCGCTGGCCTGCGCGAAGATCCTGGCCGGCAAAAGTACAGGCGGCCTCAAGCTGACCAAAAGGGTCCTGGACCAGAATATCGACGCCCCTTCCCTGAAAGCCGCCATGGACCTTGAAAATCGGAACCAGACCCTGATGGTCTTCTCCGGGGAGTTCTTCAAACTCATCGAGCCCTTCTTCAAGTCGAAGAACGGGACAAGGCCGTGTTAAAGCTCCCCAACGAGACCTGGGTGCGGGAGCATTTACTACCTCTACTCCGAGGACTACCAGGGCATGGGATACGGGCAGAGTTACTATAATGTCGGCACCAGTTGGGGAAAGATGAGGTCGATCGCTTAAACAAAGGCCCAAAATACGAATCGGGAGGATGAGATGAATCGCTTTATACTGATAGCCTGCTGTGGAGCCATCTGCGGCCTGTCGTTCCTTACCCCGGCACCGGCGCATGCCGTATCCGAGGTGAACATCCTGGTAGCCAACCAGGACACTCCGGCAGCAAAGACGGCAGCAGCCAAGGCCGACGGTAAGACCATCTTTGCCGAAACCAAGCTGTTCAAAGCGATCGACAAGGCGGTCGAGGTGATCACGGCCAAGAAGCATTGCCCGTTGCCCAGGAAACAGGGCCTGCCGGTCCCCGCCTGTACGCTAACCCCGAACGAGCGCTACCTGGTCGTCAATATCAAGGTCGCGGGCGGCGAGTACAAAGGCAGGGGCGGCAAGGGCGGTTTCTCTGTGCCCGAGATCATCGAGCCCGACACGACATTGCGCATCCTTGGCGGTTATGACGACACCTTTGCCAAGCGCGCGCCATTTTCCAATCCCACCACTATCCCGGCAGGCGGCACGGTATTCGCGCTCGGAGGCAAGAATCATTTGCTCAAAGAGTTTTATCTGTCCGGGTTCGTCATGGACATCGGCGGCGGCAACCAGTACGACGCCAAGACCAATTCGCTGCTCAAGGGTACCTCGGCCGGCGTGCAGGCGGTGACGATCGGTTACCTCGAGACCGGTCGTCTGGTCTATGCCGACAACGTTTTCCTCAACAGCGCCCACAAGGCCGCGGCGCCCCTGATCCGGGCCGCCAACGAGAACGCCGAGGTGATCATTCGCAACAACTTCATCATGAACAACGTGCTGGCCTGGGAGGCTGATTCGGCGCGAGCCAGGATCATCCCGGCGGCGTACACCTTCGAGGGCAACACTATCGTGCTCAACTGGCCGTACAACCCGGATCCGACCACTGGCAACCCGGCGGCGCTGCAACTCGCCGGCAAATACGCAGCCAAGAAATTCGTCATCAAGAAGAACCTGTTTGCTCACAATCCGGGCGGCGCCATTTACTGGACCGCGCCCAAGGAGAAGGACGGCCCGGAGACCGAGATCGTCGAGAACCTGTTCTTCAACAACGGCAGCCTGTTTGGCGAGAACACCCCGGACGCCGCCGTGATGGTGACCAAGTTTGGCGGGTTCAAGAGCCGGGAAGTGCCGTGGAACGTCATCTCGCTCGCCGTGCTCGGCGACTATGCCTGGAAGATCGAGAAGAACGTAGCGCTCGATCCCAGGGTGCCGATCGTGATGGTCAAGCCCGGCTTTGCCAACTCGGCCTCGGTCTCGGCCGAAAACACCGCTCTCAAC
>CAYXQK010000155.1:0-11982 GCA_964467445.1 uncultured Syntrophaceae bacterium | reverse complement strand
GTATCAGACAAAAAAGTCTGCACTGGTGTCAATCGAAGAAACGATACCGCAAGATGGTATAAATGGCCGCAACGCCATCTTTCCAGTTTATTTTTTTCCCCTCATTATAGGTTCTGCCGCTATAGCTGATCGGGACTTCATAAATACGATACTTCCTCTTTGCCACTTTCATCGTAAATTCAGGTTCGAACCCGAAGCGATTCGATTTCAATGACAAGTCATGCAAGACCTCCTTGCGGAACACCTTATAGCAGGTTTCCATATCGGTCAGATTAAGATTACTCATGACATTGGATAATACCGTCAGAAATTTATTGCCGAAATAATGCCAGAAGTAAAGGGCGCGATGCGGACCGCCAAGAAATCGCGAACCGTAAACGACATCGGCCCGGCCGTCCAGAATGGGTTCCAGAAGCCGCGGGTATTCCCGCGGGTCATATTCCAGATCGGCATCCTGGATGATGACCACATCCCCATTCACTTCAGCAAAACCCGTCCGCAACGCGGCTCCCTTGCCGCGGTTCCGATCATGATAGCATACTTTAACATCATCATGACTGTCACCGATCCTTTCCAACAGATGAACGGTACCATCCGTGGAACAGTCATCAATGATGATGATTTCCTTTTCAAGCGGGACGGACTGGACGCGACGGATGATTTCCTCGATCGTCCTGACTTCATTGAAAACGGGAATCACGACGGATATCTTCATCAATTGTTCACCCAAAAAGAAAAAGGACTTTGCGCGACACCGCCAAGTCCTTGATTCTATTGGAGGCGGCAGTGGGAGTTGAACCCACGAATAACGGTTTTGCAGACCGCTGCCTTAGCCACTTGGCTATGCCGCCATCGTTTTCTGGAGCGGGCGAACGGATTTGAACCGTCGACGTCCACCTTGGCAAGGTGGCACTCTACCACTGAGTTACGCCCGCCGACCATTTTTAACGAGCGGTACCTATAGCAAATAAAAAGTTTTGTCAATAAAAAACAGTGATCAAGCCCCCTCCTGAACCATTCTTATTCACCCCGGGACGGGGGCTTTTCTGCGGCAGTCTTGACAGTTAGTTCACGGATGGCCCGCAGATAGGCGTTCATCCCATGGAAGAAGATATCATTATGGGTTGCGTTGGGAATCATGAGCAGTTTTTTATCCGTCGCCGGAGAGGCATCATAGAGCGCCCGACCTTCCCCAAAGGAAATGATCTGGTCATATTCTGCGTGGATGACGAGCAAGGGTTTGTCCCATTGACGGATCTTGTCCAGGTTTCGCGGCCCCTGCTCTTCCGACAGGCCGTACTGCACCGGATCAACCCCCATGAGTCGCAACAACGGGTTCATGCAGGCAAAACCGCTTTCGATGATCAGGCCATCGATAAAACGCGGATAATGGCATGCCAGCTCAAGCGCCGGGGCGCTTCCGAGGGATCGGCCCATAACGAGCAAGGGCCCCGTGCATTTTTGATCCTTGCGCCAGTCCCGGACATAATCAAAGATGACATGGGCGTCCCGCATCATGGCCGTAACCGTCGGCCGGCCGGTTGACTGTCCATATCCCCGGTAATCAACGGGCAGAAAATTAATCCCCATCTGTACGAAGAGCATGCCTATATCTTCATAATCCGCCACAATTTCACCATTTCCATGAAAGAAGAGGATGTTGGGGCTTTTGGTTGAGGCAAAGTAAAATCGGGCGCCGACAGCAACGTCCCGCTCCACCTGAATCAGGTGAGATTCGTTCCCCTGTCCCATGGCCGGCGCGCGCCATTCCGGGCGGGGATGAAACAGGAACATGGCAATTTCAGGAATATCAAAGGCGGAATAATCCGTTTGGGAAAAATCCATTCTGCGTCGAGGCCTTTCAGTTTTTCTTTTTAAAGATTTCATTAAAAAACTTCACCAGATAATCCAGGCCGGAATACAGGGTTAAAAAGAGAGCAACGTACAGGATAACGATCCCGACTAAATGGGAATCGGCGCCCAGAAAGGGATAATGGATCATGAGGGCCGTGACGGCAACGACCTGACAGAGTGTTTTTTGTTTCGCCAGCCGGCTGGATCCAATAATGATACCCTCCGACGATGCAATCGTCCGAATGCCGTCCACGGTAAAATCCCGGACAATGATGATGGCCACCATCCAGGCAGGAATCCGGCCGATGGGAATCATCAGAATCATCGCGGTATTGACGACAAGTTTGTCGGCAATGGGATCGAGGAATTTACCCATGGTCGTCACAATCTGGTATCTTCTGGCGATGTAACCATCCAGCAGGTCCGTCAGGGAGGCAACGACAAAGATGCCGGCAATGACAAGGCTTCCTGTTGAATCGGGAGACAGCAGTAGAAAGAAAAGAACGGGGATGATGCCGATCCTGAGCATTGTGATGGCATTGGGCAGGTTAAATACTCTTTTTTTTTCCTGCGTAATCGGCAAGCGGTCAAAAGTTCTTTTCAGATAATCGATCATGGTGTCCTGGTGCTATTCATGATTTTTTCGGCACCTTCTTCCAGTCATTCAGAAAAGCCTCAATCCCGTTATCGGTCAGGGGGTGTTTTGCCAACTGGGCAATCACCTTGAAGGGGATGGTCGCTATATCAGCGCCCATCAGGGCCGCTTCCAGGACATGCCGCGGATGTCTCACGCTGGCAACAATCACCTCCGTCTCGAAACCATAGTTATGATAAATCGTCAAAATCTGATCTACAATCTCCATGCCGTCATGCGCAACATCATCGAGTCTGCCGACAAAAGGGCTGACATAGGCCGCACCCGCCTTGGCCGCCATCAATGCCTGCACGGGTGAAAAAATCAGGGTCTGGTTGACACGAATCCCTTCGCTCGCGAAAATGCGGGTTGCCTTCAGGCCTTCTGTCGTCATGGGAACTTTGATGACCACCTGCGAACCCAGTTTCGCCAGCTTCTTGCCTTCTCTGAGCATCCCGTTCGCATCCAGGCTGACCACTTCCAGGCTTACGGGACCATCCACAACAGCAAGAATTTCCTGGATCACCCGATTAAAATCCTTCTTTTCCCTGGCGACCAGCGACGGATTCGTGGTCACACCGTCGACCATACCGAGGGCAAGGCCCTCCTTGATTTCCTGAATATTTGCCGTATCAATGAAAAATTTCATAGAACCTCCTGATTATGAATCCATCATCCGTTCAGACGGAAACGATTGAAACCTGCTTTTACGACCCCTTCTTCTGCAAAAAAGTTTTATAGCATTTCTCGCTGCAGAAATATCCGGTTTTCCCATCGATCGATGCCTGATAGGCCTGGCTTAGCGGCAGATAGGTATGGCAGCAGGGATCCTCGACCAGATCTTCTGTTATGGCCGGCGTCTGTCGATTCGGTATGGGTTCAGACTTTTTCGCGGAGGACAAAAAAAGCCATCTGGCGATTCTGTAAAGAAGATAGAAAATGATAATCGCAACCAGCAGCCTGAGAATCGTCATACCCGTCACTTCATCAATTCGACTTTCCGGTCATCCTCAAGGCGGTCCAGAAGTCCGCGGATGGACACACCAAAGGCCGGGTGAATCACATAAGGGGCAATTTCATAAAACGGAATCAGCACAAATCGCCGTTTGTGAAACTCCGGATGAGGGATAATCAAATCCGGCGACTCGATGACCTGCTGTCCGTAAAGCAATATGTCCAGGTCAATGATCCGTGGACCCTGCCGCGCTTCCCTCTGCCTGCCCATCAACCGCTCAATCGCCAGCAATGCCTGCAGAAGCTCGTCTGCCAGCAGCACGGTGCTGATTTCAACCACCGCGTTTACAAACCAGTCCTGCTCCGGGATCCCGACAGGTTCCGTCCGGTAAAGCGAAGACCGCCGCAAGACACGGATACCGTCTGCGGCGCGCATCTGTTGAACGGCTTCCAGACACTGCTCCACCGGCCGCTCCAGGTTCGCCCCGACGCCGATAAAGCAGATGATCCCTCCGGCCCCTTCGATCATTTAGAACTTTCAAAAACCTTATGCTTTCAACCCCAGGACATCCTGCATGTCATAGAGGCCGTTGGGCTGCGTGACGATCCACTTCGCTGCCCGTATGGCACCCTTGGCGAAATTATCCCGGCTGTGGGCACGATGAATGAATTCCAGGCGTTCGTCGACGGCGCCGAACATGACATTGTGCTCACCGACGATATCCCCGGCCCGCAGCGTCTGGATCCCGATTTCAGCCTTCGTGCGCTCGCCGATCATCCCCTTCCGGGTGTATACGGCCTCCCGGTCCAGGTCACGATCAAGGGCCTGGGCAATGATCTGCGCCATTTTCATGGCTGTGCCGCTGGGCGCGTCTTTCTTCAGGTGATGATGCGCTTCCACAATTTCCACGTCGTAATCGTCGCCCAGAATCCTGGCCACGTCCCCAAGCACCTTGAACATGACATTGACACCCACACTCATGTTCGGCGCCAGCACGCATCGCGTTTTCTTCGCCAACACGGCGGCTTTTTTCATCTCCTCGGCGGTGAATCCCGTACTGCCGATCACGATGGCGCGCTTCTTTTTGGCGGCCATTTCGAGGTGTTCAAGCGAAACGGCATGACTGGTAAAATCAATCACGACGTCCCCCTTATCGATGCACGCGCCCAGGTCATCGCTGATCTTGACGCCCAGTTTGCCAAGACCCAGGGCTTCTCCCACATCCTTTCCCACCAGGGCATGTCCCTTCTGCTCGACGGCACCGGCCAGTTTAATATCCTTTGCCGTGCTGATCAACGTGATGATCCGGCCTCCCATCCGGCCACCGGCGCCCGTGACAATGGCTTTTACCATAACGCACCCTCCTCTTGACGAAATCGTCATCCCTTGATCAGGCCGTAACCGATCATGACCTTCTTCAGCTTCTCATGGCTGGCGTCGGATAACTTGCAAAGCGGCAACCGGACCTCATAGGAAATCTTTTTCATGAGTGACAGGGCGGCCTTGACGGGCGTGGGGTTGGTTTCGAGAAAAAGGGCATCGATCAAACCGGCCATCTTGAAATGCAGCGCCTGCGCCTTCTTCAGGTCGCCTGCCGCAAAGGCGTCGACCAGACCCGCCATGTCCGCCGGCGCCACATTGGAAATCACCGAGATGACCCCATGCCCCCCCATCGCCATGAGCGGCAGCGTAAAGAGATCATCGCCGGACAGCACATCAAATTTGGGTCCGCAGAGGCTGATGACGTCGCTCATCTGCTTGATGGATCCCGATGCTTCCTTGACGCCGACGATATTTTTGATCCTGGCGAGTCGGGCCAGCGTGTCGGGGTTAATATTGACGCCTGTTCTCCCGGGAATGTTGTAAATAATGATGGGGATGGGGACGGCCTCCGCCACGGCCTTGTAATGTTGATAGAGCCCTTCCTGGGTGGGCCGGTTGTAATAGGGCGCAACCATCAAGGCTCCGTCGGCGCCGGCTTGATAGGCGTGCCGGGTCAGCCGGATGGCTTCGGCAGTGCTGTTGGAGCCGGTCCCGGCGATGACCGGTACCCGTTTGTTGACGGCATCGATGACAATCTCAACCACCTGGTCATGTTCTTCGTGAGACAGCGTGCTGGATTCCCCGGTGGTTCCGCAGGGGACAATCCCATCGGTTCCATTTTTGATCTGAAACTCGATCAGTTTTCTCAACGACGCTTCATCCACCTTCCCTTTTTTAAACGGTGTTACAATCGCGACAATGGCTCCCTTGAACATAACCCCTCCTGTAATCATTTTTAAGATTTTAAAAATATTGGTATTTTTTCACCCCTGACAATATCGGGATACATTTCCCGCCGCCGGATCACGTATGACCGACTCCCCTTGACCAGCACCTCGGCCACGCGCGGCCGGGAATTATAATTTGAGGACATGGTGAAGCCGTAAGCGCCGGCGCTCATGACGGCGACCAGCTCCTCCCTTTCAAATGCAGGAAGCTGTCTCTCCTTTGCCAGATAATCGCCGGACTCGCAAATCGGCCCGACAATATCGGCTTGCACGATTTTTCTTTTCTGTTTCATCACAGGCTGAATCTGATGATAGGAATTGTAAAGACTCGGACGGATCAGGTCGTTCATGCCGGCGTCGACAATCACAAAATTCTTTTCTTCGTTGGTCTTGGTATAGAGGACCTTCGTCACCAGGATGCCCGCATTGCCCACAATCACACGTCCCGGCTCAAAGATCAGGGTGCAGTCCATGCCTTTTGCCGCGCCGATAATGGCCTTCGCGTACGCCACCGGATGCGGGGGCTCTTCTTCGCGATAGGTGATCCCCAGACCGCCGCCGAGGTCAAGATAGCGGATGTCGATTCCCTCCTTCCGCAACAGGCGGATCAGTTTTTTCAAGCGATCCAGGGCATCCACGAAGGGCGATATTTTTGTCACCTGCGACCCGATGTGGCAGCTCACCCCCTTGATATCGAGCCAGGGCATTTTTTTGGCCTCACGGTACGCCTCAATGGATTTCTTTATGTTGACGCCGAATTTGTTTTCCTTCAGGCCTGTGGAAATGTACGGATGGGTCTGCGGATCTACATCCGGATTGACCCTGAGCGCAATGCCCGCCCTTTTCCCCAACCGCTGCGCACAGGTGTTAATTTCCGCGAGTTCCTGGAAAGATTCCACATTGAACATCAGGATGCCGGCCTTCAGGGCGTATTCGATTTCATCGAGCCGCTTTCCCACGCCGGAATAAACGACCTTCCGGGGATCGACGCCCGCTCGTATGGCCCGGTACAGCTCTCCGCCCGAGACAATATCCACGCCGCCGCCTTCCGCGATGAAGATCCTGAGAATTGCGATATTGGAGTTGGACTTGGCCGCAAAACAGATGATATGGGGAACCCCGGCAAACGCCTGATCGAACACATGAAAATGATTTTTCAGCGTCCTGTAGCTGTATAGATAAAAAGGCGTGCCGACTTTTTCAGCGATGGCACGGACGGGCACCTGTTCACACCAGAGTTCATGTTCTATATAGTTAAAATCATTCATCTTAAATCGATTCCTTCAAAAATTCCCACTGCCGCTTGCTGCCACCGGATCTCTGTTGGGGGCACCAGGGACTGGATCCGGCGCGGCGCCGGATCAGCCTTCAATCCGCAGCCCTGAATCAGAGCGGCTGTCATGAGCACCAGGGCCGCACCGAACGTCCAAAGCCAATTGCATCTAACCATAACGAGCTCGCAAAAAGTCGAAAAATGAGCCGAAAGGGACGGCTTCGTAAAAAGCTCCGCAGGCAAGGCGCGCAAATCCTGAGGAGTGAGGCATACTCAGGCGTATGCCGCAACGACGAGGGATGCAGCGCAACGCAGCATCCGGACTTTTTACGAAGTCGTCAGCCTTCAATATCCGCAATGCGCTTCAATACCATTTTTTCAGCGGTTCCGCCATGACTGATTTTTGCATGGACCGCTTTTTCGACGCTCAGACAGTTCAATGCATCCGCTTCAAATGCTGCAGAAAATCGCTTGAATTCTTTCAGGGTCATCTCCGCAAACGTTTTGTTTTCCCTGAGCCCATAGGCGACGAGGCGGCCCACAATTCCATGGGATTCCCGAAAGGGCAAGCCTTTCATGACAAGATACTCCGCCAGATCCGTCGCTGTGGAAAAACCTTTTGCCGCCTCTTCGCGCATCCGGACGTGGTTGAACTTCAGATGCCGGCTCATGGCGGTCAAGGCTTGCAGGCATCCCTTCACGGTGTCAACGGTGTCGAATAGCGGCTCCTTGTCCTCCTGAAGGTCCCGGTTATAGGTCATGGGGAGACCTTTCAGAATGGTCAGCAGGGCGACGAGGTGTCCATAGACGCGACCGGTTTTCCCGCGGATCAGTTCGGCGACATCCGGATTCTTCTTCTGGGGCATGATGCTGCTGCCCGTGGTAAAGGCATCGGAAATCTCGACAAAGCCGAATTCACCGCTTGACCAGAGAATCAGATCTTCACAGAAGCGGCTCAGGTGCATCATGATCATCGCCGCCGCAAAAATGAATTCGGCGACGAAATCGCGGTCGGAGACGGCATCCATGCTGTTTTCGGAAACAGCCGGAAAATTCAGCAGGGCGGCTGTGCGCAGCCGGTCGATGGGCAGATTCGTTCCTGCCAGCGCCGCGGCCCCCAGGGGCAGGACATCGACTCTTTTTCGGCAATCCCTCAGACGCGCGTCATCCCGGTCGATCATGTCCCAGTAGGCCAACAGCCAGTGCGACAATAAAACCGGCTGCGCTTTCTGCAAATGAGTATAGCCCGGCATGATCGTCCGGATTTCATTTTTCGCCAACTGGACCAGCGACGACTTGAAGTTTTTCAATAGTCCAAGGATCTGATCCGTCTCATCGCGCAGGTAAAGACGCATGTCCAGAGAGATCTGATCGTTCCGGCTCCGGGCGGTGTGGAGCTTTCCGCCCGCGTCGCCGATCCGCCGGGTCAACTCCTTTTCAATGGCCATGTGGATATCTTCATCGCCGGGCGCAAACTGCAAGCGCCTCTCCCTGATATCCGCAAGAATGCTTTTCAGTCCACCGACAATCGCCTTTTCCTCTTTACGGCTGATCAGCTTCTGCGCAGCCAGCATCCGCGCATGGGCGATGCTCCCCTCGATATCATGGCGATAGAGCCGCTGATCAAAATGGATCGAGGAGGTAAAAACCTCCGCCTCTGTGTCCGTGGGCATCTGAAACCGCCCGCCCCAGGGTTTTTTTCGGTTCGTCATGGGACTTATTTATTCCCCCGTTTTGCTGCAGGCGCTTTTCGCTGACCCTGTTTCTGCAGTGCCTGAATCCGCAGCCTCAAGGCATTGAGTTTGATGAAGCCCGTGGCGTCTTTCTGGTTGTAGACCTCGTCCTTTTCAAACGTGGCAAAATCCTCGCTGTACAGAGAATAAGGCGATTTCCGGCCCGCGACAATTGCGTTGCCTTTATAGAGCTTCATGCGGACCGTCCCCGTCACCGTTTCCTGGGTTGCATCGACAAAGCCCTGCAGGGCCTTCATCTCCGGTGAATACCAGAATCCATTGTAGACCAGTTGCGAATATTTGGGGATCAGTGAATCCCGCAAGAGCATGACTTCGCGGTCCATGGTAATGGACTCGACGGCGCGGTGTGCCGCCCAGAGAACCGTGCCGCCCGGTGTTTCATAGACACCGCGGGATTTCATCCCGACAAAACGGTTCTCCACCATGTCTACCCGGCCGATCCCGTTGGCGCCTGCGATTCTGTTCATAAAATCCATGAGCTTCGCCGGGCTCATCTTCCTGCCGTTGATGGCCACGGGATTGCCTTTCTCGAAAGCAATATCCAGGTAGGTGGGGTGATCCGGCGCGGCTTCGGGCGATACCGTTAAAACGAACACATCCTCCGGCGGCTCTGCCCAGGGGTCCTCCAGGATGCCGCCCTCATGGGAGATGTGCAGCAGGTTGCGGTCGCTGCTGTAGGGCTTTTCCCTGCTCACCAGCGGGACGGGAATTTTGTGTCTTTCCGCATAATCCAGCATGGACTTGCGGGAATCGAAGGTCCAGTGCTCATCCTTCCAGGCCGCAATGATCCGGATATGCGGTTCCAGGGCCATATAGGTCAGTTCAAAGCGAACCTGGTCGTTCCCCTTGCCGGTCGCACCGTGGCAGACGGCATCGGCCTTTTCCATGCGCGCAATTTCAATCTGCCGTTTGGCAATCAGCGGCCGGGCCAGCGACGTCCCCATCAGGTAGGTTCCTTCGAAGACGGCATTGGCGCGCATGGCCGGAAAAACAAAGTCCCTCGCAAATTCTTCGGTCAGATCATCAATGTAAACTTTGCTGGCGCCGGTTTTAATGGCCTTCTCTCTGAGGCCGTCGAGCTCTTCCTTCTGGCCCAGATCCGCCGCAAAGGCGATCACCTCGCAACCATAGGTTTCAACCAGCCACTTGACGATCACCGACGTATCCAGCCCGCCGGAATAGGCCAGAACAACTTTTTTGACTCTTTTCTTCAAAATTTGCACCTCCATCCATTACATGAGTATTTCCAGGATGGCCTTCTGCACATGCAGGCGGTTCTCCGCCTGATCGATGACCACCGATCGGGGGCCGTCCAGGACGTCAGCGGTAATCTCCTCTCCCCGGTGCGCGGGCATACAGTGCATGACGATGGCATCTTTTTTCGCACGGGCAAGCAGTTTTCGGTTCACCTGGTAGGGTTTGAAGACTTCAGCTCTTTCGATCTTCTGTGCTTCCTGCCCCATACTGGCCCAGACGTCCGTATAGATCACATCGGCCTGGACCGCCGCATCCGCCGGGTCGCGATGGAGGACCACCCTATCCTTCGCCGCTTTCACGGCCCGTTCGTAAATAAAGGTATCCGGATCATACCCTTCCGGACAGGCAAGTGCGAGCCGGATCGGAAGCCTGGCGGCCGCATTGAGCCAGGAGTTGGCCACATTATTGCCGTCGCCGATGTAGGCGATTTTCAGTCCGTCATAAGCTCCCTTCACCTCCAGAATGGTGAATAGATCGCTTAAAATCTGACAGGGGTGCAGCAGGTCCGTCAGGCCGTTGATCACGGGAATGGTGGCATGTTGCGCAAATTCCTCCACCGCTTCCTGGGCATAGGTCCGGATCATGATGCCGTTGAGATATCGGGACATGATCCTGGCGGTGTCCTGGATGCTTTCCCCCCGCCCGATCTGGGTGTCCCGGCTGCTGAGAAAAAGGGCAATGCCCCCAAGCTGGAACATGCCGACTTCGAAGGAAATCCGCGTGCGGGTGGATGATTTGTCAAAAATCATCCCCAGCGTCTTTCCCTTCAGCGGCGCGTGATATTCCCCCGCTTTCAACCTCTTCTTCAACCTGGCCGCTTTTTCAAATATCACCTTGAAATCCGCAGGGTCAAGATCATAAAGACTTAACAGGTCTTTTTTCATGATGTCTTGAAAACCTCCTCCAGAATACTTATGGCCTGGTCCGCGTCTTTTTCGGTGATGATCAGCGGCGGCACGAAACGCAGGACGTTTCCGGCGCCAGAAGTAATGATCAGCAGTCCTTTTTCCATGCATTTCTTCACAATCTCAGCGCCATCGATCTTGAGTTCCATCCCGAGGATCAGCCCCTTTCCCCGGACGTCTGTGATCAGAGGTCGATCTTCCTGCAACCGCCGCATCCGTTCAAGAAAATAGGCCCCGACCCGCCGGCAGTTCGCCAGCAGCCCTTCGGCCTGAATGGCTTCAAAAACAGCGATACAGGCGGCCATGGCCAGAGGCGTACCGCCGAAGGTCGAAGCATGGTTGCCCGGCTGAAACGCCGCAGCCACGCCGTCCGTCGCCAGCATCGCGCCGACCGGAAAGCCGTTGCCCATGGCCTTGGCCAGCGTCATGATATCCGGATGGATGCCGGAATCTTCATAGGCAAAGAGGGTCCCTGTCCGTCCCATGCCGACCTGCACCTCATCCAGAATCATCAGCACCCCGTGCTGATCACAGATTTCCCGGACCCCCCGCAGATAATGCGCATCGGGTATCCGGACGCCACCCTCCGCCTGGATCGGCTCCAGCAGGACACCGCAGGTCTTCTCCGAAATGGCCGCTTTCAGGGCCGGCAGATCATTGAAAGGGACATATTTAAAACCGGGTACCAGGGGCGCGAAACCAACCTGAAATTTTTCCTGGCCGGTGGCGGTGATGGTCGCGATGGTTCGTCCATGAAAGGAATCCCTCATCGTGATCAATTCATATTTGCCGCCGAGCCGCTCATGGCCGTATTTCCGGGCGAGCTTGATGGCCGCTTCATTGGCCTCGGCGCCGCTGTTACAGAAAAAGACCTTATCGGCGAAGGAGTTCTCCACGAGCCTCTTTGCAAAACAAGCCTGGGGTTCCGTATAATATAGGTTGGACACATGCATGAGCGTTTCCGCCTGTTTCCGGATGGCGGAAACAACGCCGGGATGGGCATGACCGAGACTGCACACGGCGATGCCGGCGGTCATGTCCAGATATTCCCTGCCGTCGATATCCCAGACCCGGGCGCCT
>CAYXQK010000154.1:0-3860 GCA_964467445.1 uncultured Syntrophaceae bacterium | reverse complement strand
TCCTTCGTAAAAATAAAAAGCCCCGTCTCTTTGTAATGGACAGGGCTTCAATCATTTCCGTGGTTTCCCGATTTCGGGAAGAGGAGTCATCAACTATTATCAGTGATGTCGATTACATTGTTGATTGACAGGCTACGCTTGACGCCGGGATAAGTCAAGACAATTATGACGGCTCATTTTTCGACTTTTTGCGAGTCAGACAATTATATGCGGCGGTGTTTTTGCTTTCCGGCGCCTTTCTTTTTTGTCCCCGCCGGAATGTCCGGCTTGGATAAAGACAGGCCCGCCTGACTGTCCTCATAGCGCGCCAGGGCCATTTCGGGGGTGCGGGCGATCATGAAGCACAAAAATATGGCGCTGGGCCATAACTGGATGAACAGACGGTTGAGGGAGGTCAACAGATGCCAGCGCAGGTCGTGCGGCGTAATCAGGTAGATCCCGAAATAACCGGCCAGCATGACAATAAGAACGGTCGCGCCTGTCAGCAGGGAGGGCCGGTCCTGGCCATGCGTTCGGACACCCATCAGAGCCATATAGAGACAGAGCAGGACAACGCCGGCGACGCCGGGATTGAAGCGGAAGCCTTCACGGATGTTGACGATGCCCTGGGTGAAGGTCAGGGCCGTCTGGATATAGGCAAGCAGAATCTGTCCGTATCTTTGCCAGTCCGTCAATCTTTCGATCATCGGTTGCAGGCCCTGACCGGTAAAAATGTCGGAGGAGGGCGCCAGGTGCAGCTTGAAGACAGCCATGACGATCAAAACCGGCAGCGCGCCGGCCACAAACCATGCGGCCTGGCGAAGCGCACGGCGCCAGCCGCCGCCGTGCATGATCCATGCGAAGCGGGCCACCAGCATGACAAACAGAAACAGAAGTCCTTCATTTTTCGTCCAGGCGGCCAGAGTGGCGGCCAATCCGGCCAGCATCAGAGGATAGTCATGCCGTTCGGAAAACCGGTCATGATAAAAAAAGATGACCAGCGTGGCCAGAAAGAAAAAAGCCAACGGAATATCGGCGAACTGGTATGCGCCCATATCCAGGAAGTAAGGGCTTCCCATCAGGACCAGCCCGGCCAGATACCCCTGGGTCCGGCTCCGCAGGATCGCAATGGAGAAAACCAGAAGACCGGCAACCGCCAACGTGAATAAAACGGACAGGAGAATCGGCCCGTAAACAGTTTCGCTGCCGGCGTATTTCCACATCCTGACGACGGACAACGGCACCAGCAGGGGATAATCCGGGTGCGTCCAGTCCAGCCCGCTGGACAGGAAATCAAGCCAGCGTTCGCCGCCCCGCAGGAGAAATCTCGCATGCAGGTTCCAGATCACCCAGGCATCCCATTTGCCGTGGGGTTCCTTCAAAAAAGCGATGCCGATGGATATCGCGGCGGAAACCAGCGTTCCGGTAAAGAGGACCGGAAATATCAGACGGTGGCGCAGGGGACGGTTTTCTTCCAGCCGCAGGACGCCCTCCCTGCGGAAGAATTTTTTTTTGTACAGGAGCGCCGCCATGGCGGCCAGAATGACGACCAGCGCGAAATCCAGATACACGAGCACGCCGGCGTGGGAGGGCAGCATCGCCACAAAATACAGACAGGACAGGACTCCGAGACCGATACCGGCGGCCAGGCTCAGATGGCAAAGCCCCACTGAGGCATCGAAACGACTGGGCGGAAAACACAGCAGGGTTAGCAGCAGACCGATCAAAACGGGAATCAGGATGGATAAAACGAGCAGAAAAATCACGGGCGCCCCTCTTTCCGGTAGAGAATCAATCCATCGCCGAAATCTTTCAGGGGCGTCAGCCCCTTTGTTCTGATCCATTCAGGATCTGCCGGTCCGTCGAGAAAATTGCCGACGACATAGGGGTGCCCGGGGCTGTTATAGACAAAAACCGGCGCCAGCGTATATTGCGTCAAATAGTACTGCGCCACGAATTCGACGTTGAGAAGGTTGCGCTCATCCAGAAAGATTTTTTCATTCTCGACGGTGGTGACATAACCCAGCACCGGCGCGGGCGGCATGACTTCCTTGATCCGCTCGATACGCCGCTCATGGATGGAAACGGGATCCGTCTGCGGTAAATTCGGATAAAGCTGGATCCTTGAGAAAAGCAGATTCAGATTCGCATACACGGTTATGGCGATCAGCAGAATCAGGGCGGCCCAGGTCCGGTACGGCTGCAAGGCGGCGTGGCGTTTATTCATCAAGGCAGCCTTTCAACCGTCAGCCGGGAAGGCAGGGTTTCATTGGCCTGGATCAACCGCTCCTCCGCTGCGTAAACGGCCACGACGGCCGACGCCCCGAACGGCATGAAATAACGGACCGCCGTTTCCTGCAACTGGTCCGCCGTCACATTGAGAACCCCGTCCCGGAAAGCCTGGCGATCCTCATCGGTCAGACCGGCAAATGCGCGGATCATGGCCGTGAAGCCCCGGCCGGCCGGATCCATGGGCCGGTCCAGGCTGCCGATGGCGCCAACAACGGCCTTTTCCAGATCTTCCGCCGTTATTTTTTCTTCTGTCATGAAATCGACGGCCCTGCGGTAAACGTCAAGGGTTTCAAGCAGATGCGGGTCCCGATAGGACATAAAAGCGAAGAGACCGCTCATGGGGTCATACTGGCACATGCCGCCGTAAGCGCCGCCCTGCACGCGGATATGCTTATAAAGATAGCCGCTGGAGAGTTGCCGGGACAGCACGAACAAAGACGCGGCCAGCGGATCGGTGTAAGTGGGCGCTTTCATGACTTTGGCCACATAGCAGACCTGCGCGGGGATTGCAACGCCGGTATGACGTGCTTGCAGATCAGGCATGGACGGCGTCCCCACCGGTCCGCCGCCGGGCAAGCGCGCCAGCAGGCCTTTGGCCGCTTTGCCGAGCCCGTCAAGCCCCTCGGCGTCGGCGGTCAGATTGAGCGTGAGCCGCTCCGGTCTGAAGATCAACTGCTTCAGGCGGGTCAGCTGGTCCCGGAGGGCCTCCTTCCTCCCGCCGAATGTCTCCGTCAGCTCCGTGAGGAGCTGGAGCTGGGTCTTGCCGCTCCACTGCTCGTCGCGCCAGGCAGCCACCGACAGGGACGCGCCGGCCGAGCGCTTGGCAAAGAGGTGCCCGGAGGGAATCACCGCGGCGTGCAGCCTGTTTTTCTTTTCCGCGAGCAGATCCCGCATCCGGGTTTCATCGGACAGATCGCCCGCGGTGAGCACATCAGCCATAATATCCACGGCGTCGCCGATGTGACGGTAAAGGGCGCGCACCCGGAAGATCATCTTTTGCCAGTGTTTTTCGGCGGGGGAATGCGGCCCTCCGGTCGCCGCCTCACGGCCGCTTCGCGTTTCCCGGTCGGCGAGCAGGCCGACAGACAGGTTGCTGCTGAGACCGCCGGTTTTCAGGGCGATCCGTTTGGACATCTGTTCGTAATCGAGGCCGGCGGCCCCCATATTGGTCATGAGCTTTCCGAGCAGCGGCAGCCAGGGCTGAAGATCCTCCGGAAGGTCGGAAATGTCAAAGGCCAGATCCAGATAGGCGATCCCGTTGGTGAAGAGTTCATGGGCCATAGCGGGAACGCCGCCGATGTTCATCCGGTCTGTGGGAATCTTCTCCACCGCCGGTTCCAGATCCCGGACATTGAGCCTGGGCAGGCAGGCCAGAGTTTCCGGCGGATCCGCCTCGCCCTGGAACGATTTCAGGGCCGCGGCGTCCCGGCGGATATTTTCGACGGCCGCCGCCGACAGGGCGGCCTTGATCCCGGACAGCCTGTTCTTGCAGGATGCTTCCTGTTCATCGAGATAGCCCGGAGAGGGCTCCATGACCGAGAGCAGCCGGTGCGGGTTGTCCAGGAACCAGGTCCGGACCACCTCCTGAA
>CAYXQK010000153.1:0-2623 GCA_964467445.1 uncultured Syntrophaceae bacterium | reverse complement strand
ACATTCCCGCGGATCTCCCTTGATTTTTTCGATGGCATGAAGCAAGGCCGGCAGAAGGACGGTAAGATTCTCCCGCGCACCTTTGGGACTGCCCGGCAGATTCACGATCAGCGTTCGGCCTCTGATGCCCGCGACGGCCCTGGAGATCAGGGCATGGGGGGTGATTTTAGAGCTCTCCCTGCGCATGGCTTCCGCCATTCCGGGGACTTCCCTGTCGATGACGCCCAGGGTTGCATCCGGTGTCACATCCCGCGGCGCGACGCCGGTGCCTCCCGTGGTGACAATCAGGTCAAGCTTGTGATGATCGGCAAAGTCAACGAGGGTGTCCCGGATCTCATGAATTTCATCGGGGACGACAGCTCGACGGATGACTGCAATCCCGATGGTTTTGAGAATCCTTTCAACCTCCGGGCCGCTCTGATCTTCCCGTTGACCCGCTGAACCCTTATCGCTGACGGTGATGACGCCGGCTTTGATCATCGTCCTGTGCTTCAACCTCGAAATGGAAAAAATGCGTCAATCTTCTTCTTTCTTGGCCTTATATGCCGCAATGATTTTCTCGGCAATGAAAGGCGGCACTTCCTCGTAATGGGAGTGGGTATAGGTGAACGTTCCCCGGCCGCTTGTCATGGATCGCAAATCCGGCGCATATTTCAGAATTTCGGCCAAAGGCACTTGGCCCTTGACGATCTGATGGGTCCCTTTGGTATCCATACCCTGAACGCGCCCCCGCCGGCTATTCAGATCGCCGATGACATCTCCCAGATATTCATCGGGGATCTCGATACCTATAGTGACAATGGGTTCCAGCAGGGTCGGCTGGCAGGCCAGCACGCCCTTCTTAAATCCCATGGAACCTGCAATCTTGAAGGCCATTTCCGATGAATCGACCGTATGGTAGGAACCATCCACCAGCGAGACTTTCATATCCACCGTGGGATAACCCGCCAGAACGCCCTCCTCCATGGCTTCGACGATACCCTTTTCCACGGCGGGGCGGTACTGCCCGGGAATAACACCCCCTACAATCTTGTCCGCAAATTCAAAGCCGCTGCCCCGGGGCAGGGGTTCAATATCCAGCCAGCAGTCGCCGAACTGTCCCCGACCGCCTGATTGTTTCTTGTAACGTCCCTGAACATTGGTTTTTCCCTTGATGGTTTCCTTATAGGGCACCTTGGGGATGTTCAGGTTGACCTCCACCCCGAATTTACGTTTCATTTTTTCGACGGCCACTTCGATGTGAATCTGTCCCATGCCGGAGAGGATCATTTCCTTGGTCTGATCGTTTCTGTGGAAAGTCAGTGTCGGATCTTCCTCGGTCAGCCGGTGGACGGAAGAGACGATTTTTTCCTCGTCGCCGCGGGATTTGGGTTCGATTGCAAAGGACATGATCGTCGGGAGGGGGGCTAATTTTTCGAAGATGATCGGTGCTTTTTCATTACAGATCGTATCTCCAGTCGCTGTTTCTTTCAACTTGGCCACGGCGGCGATATCACCCGGAACCAGGGACTCAGCCTGTTTCTGATTCTTTCCCTCGAGGAAGAAAGTGCTGCTGAACCGTTCATGAATTTTTCGCGATGAATTATAGATGGCGCCTTCGGTGCTCAGCGTTCCGGAGTAGACCCGGAAGAGGGTCAACCGGCCTGCATAGGGATCGGCGATGGTTTTGAAAACCATAGCGGCGAAGGGCGCGGTTTCCTCCGGAGGACGTTCTTCGAGGTTGTCCGTTCCTGGTTTTTTGCCCTGCACGGGGCCACGGTCCACGGGCGAAGGCATAACCTGCACAATCATATCCATCAAGGGAGCTAAACCGATATTTTTTGTCGCGGAACCGCATATCACCGGCAGCAGGGCGCCGGAAATGACGCCCTTGCGGAGGCCGGCCTTGATCTCTTCCAGAGAGAGCTCACCGCTCTCCAGATATTTATCCATGAGTGCATCGTCGCATTCCGCAACATCTTCCACCATCGTTTCCCGGTAGGATTTTGCCTGATCGGTCATATCATCAGGAATATCAATTGTCTTGTAGCCACCCTTGGGATCATCGAATGTGTAGGCCTTCATGGACAACAGGTCCACAAGGCCCTTGAAACGGTCTTCTTTTCCAAGGGGAAGGAACAGCGCCGTTGCCTTCTTCCCGAGTTTTTCCTTGATACTGTCCATGGTCTTGAAAAAATCGGCACGCTCCCGGTCCATCCGGTTGATATAGATGATCCGCGAGAGATTGAATTCATCGGCGTACTCCCAGACCTTCTGGGTCTGAAATTCGACGCCGCCCACCGCGTCAATCACGACAATGGCGCTGTCAGTAATGCGAAGGCAGCTTTTGGTGTCAAAGGCAAAGTTGGAATCACCCGGCGTGTCAATAATGTTGATTTTATGCTTGTCCCAGTTAAAAAAATTTATCGCGGCGCTGATGGAGATGCGACGTTTCTGTTCTTCGGGTTCATAATCCATGCTGGAGGTTCCATCGTCCACGCGGCCCGGCCTGTCCGATTTACCGGCGAGAAAGAGAAATGATTCACAAAGCGAGGTCTTCCCGGTGCCGCCATGTCCGATGATGGTGACATTCCTTAAAGATTTCGAGTCATATTTTGCCATGGATGCTCCTTTCTTTGCAGCA
>CAYXQK010000152.1:0-3295 GCA_964467445.1 uncultured Syntrophaceae bacterium | reverse complement strand
CACCACGGCGCCCACGGGAACTTCGCCCGCATCCCGGGCCAGCCGGGCCTGGGCAAGCGCCAGGCGCATGAATTGCTCGTCTGTTTCACGATCCATGCCTTCACGACTCCGATTTATTCGTAACCGTCAGATCTGGAAAATCAGCTCGGTCAGATTGCGGTTGAGCTCCAGCATGAGATCAGAGACCGCATGCTGGAGCTCAACCGCAATCTGACCGAGCTGATTTCCCAGATCTGACGGTTACAAATAAATCGGAGTCGTGAAGGCATGGATCGGGAAACAGACGAGCAATTCATGCGCCTGGCGCTTGCCCAGGCCCGGCTGGCCCGGGATGCAGGCGAAGTCCCCGTGGGCGCCGTGGTGGTCCAGAACGGGGAAATCCTGTCCGCCGCCCATAACCGTCCCATTTCCGGACAGGATCCGTCCGCCCATGCGGAAATGCTGGCCATCCGTCAGGCGGCCGCGCGGTTGGGGAATTACCGGCTCACGGGGGCCACCCTTTATGTCACCCTGGAGCCCTGCATCATGTGCGCCGGCGCCATGATCCAGGCCCGCGTCAGCCGGCTCGTGTATGGCGCCGCGGATCCCAAAAGCGGAGCGGTTGCCTCGCTTTACAGGCTGCTGCAGGATGAAAGACTCAATCACCGGGTTGAGGTAACCGGTGGGATCCTCGAAGAAATCTGCGCGGAAATTTTGAGTGGATTTTTCAGGGGAAAGAGGATAACATCGCCACCCATTTCGGGATGAGATCATGCGGAGAGGTACCGAAGTGGTCGTAACGGGATCGACTCGAAATCGATTTGGGGGCCAAAAGCCCCCACGGGGGTTCGAATCCCCCTCTCTCCGCCATTGATATCACAATACGGTTCTCTCTGTTCCCGGCGACCGGACAGGCGCAGAGGGGACCAGGCTCGGAATGACCGTGTGCGTAAAGATTATAGGCTCTCACGCAGACCAGACGATGATGGAGGGATGTCCGAGCGGCTGAAGGAGCACGACTGGAAATCGTGTGTATGCCCACAAAGGTGTACCGGGGGTTCGAATCCCCCTCTCTCCGCCATTTTACGTTCGAGTCTAATGACCCAAAAGATTGATAGCCGGGCCCTGTGCAACGGAGGCGTGTGAACCCCGTCAGGTCCGGAAGGAAGCAGCGGTAACAATGTTCGACGTGTGCTGCGGGTCAACCCGGCTATCATGTATCCCCGGCTGTTCAAAAGGTGTTGTGTGGACTATCTTGTTTTAGCCCGTAAATGGAGACCCCAGACCTTTGAAGACGTGATCGGCCAGGAACAGGCGGTCCGGACCCTCCAGAATGCCATCCGCTATCAGCGCATCGCCCATGCTTTCATTTTCAGCGGTCCGCGCGGGGTGGGCAAGACTTCCGTGGCCCGGATTCTGTCCAAGGCCCTGAACTGTGAAACGGGCCCGACGCAGACGCCCTGCAACCGGTGCACGAACTGCCGCGAAATCACAGAGGGGATCTCGATGGATGTGCGGGAAATCGATGGGGCTTCCAACGCGGGCATCGATGAAATCCGGGAATTGCAGGAAAAACTGAAATTTCTGCCCTTGTCGTCCCGCTATAAGATTTACATCATCGATGAAGTCCATATGCTGTCGAAAGCGGCCTTCAATGCACTTTTGAAGACCATCGAGGAACCGCCGCCGCATGTCGCTTTTATCTTTGCCACCACGGAGACGCATAGGATTCCCGCGACGATCCTGTCGCGCTGCCAATGTTATGATTTCCGGCGGATCTCCATTCGCGCCATTGCAGAAAACCTGAGAAAGATTGCCCAGGCGGAGGGGATTCAGATCACGGAGCGGGGCCTGACCTGGATTGCCGCGGCAGGCGACGGCAGTATGAGGGACGCCCAGAGTATCTTTGACCAGGCGATTGCCTTTGTCGGGTCCGACGTCCGGGACGTGGATATTGAAGAATTGCTGGGGCTGATGGACCGGCGCTTCCTCTTTGATCTGTCCGAGGCCGTGTTTGCACGTGATGCGGGCCGGTGCCTGAAGATCATCGAAGAGGGGTACTATGCCGGGCTGGACATGAAGTACTTCTATCAGTCGCTCCTGGGACATTTCCGGAATCTGCTGCTCGCGAAAATTGCCGGGCAGGACAAGGATCTCCTGGATATCGCCGACGAAGATTTGGCCAGACTCAAAACGCAGGCGGGGCCTGTTTCCCGGGAGACGCTGCAGGGACTGCTGGACCTGGTCATGGCCGAAGAGGAAAACGTCCGACGGAGCCAGAATCCGCGGTTGAATCTCGAGGCAATCCTGGTCAGGATGTGCTACCTGGCGCCCATGGTCTCCGTGGAGGAGGTCCTTTCCCGGATGGAAGACCTCGAAAGGCGATTTTCCTCGGACTCTCCGGCGCAGCCGCAGAACACACCCGCGCCGCGGGAGGATTCTTCCCCTTCTGCGGCGGCCAGCCCAGCCCTGTCTGCATCTCCGGCTGCCGCAGGGGATGCGGAATACGATGCACCCGGATCAGATCCTGCGATCCATGGCGGGCGGGTCCACGAGATCCGGGAGGGCCAGGATGCCGGGCAGCTCTGGGAGGCCTACAAGGATTTTGTGAAAAAGAAAAGCCACCCGCTGTGGTCCAAAATTGAACCGGGCAGGATGATCGCATACGATCAGGGGCGACTGCGGATCGGTTTCCCGCAGGGCTATGTCTTCCTCGAAAATATCAATGAACGATCCCAGAAAGAACGGATCGCCGAGATCGCGCGAGATTTTTTCCATGAGGATGTCCGGGTCACCCTTGAAACCCTGGCGCCGGACCCCGAAAACGGCGCCGCGGACCGGGCAAACGGCGGCCGGAACGGCCGGGCGCAGGAAATCAAACGACAGGCGCTCAACCAGCCGATCCTGCAAAAGGTGCTCGATATGTTTGAAGGGGCGGAAATCCGTGATGTGATTCCCCGGGAGAACTCGGGCTGACCGAACGGGACTTTTGACGAAGTCGCGAATAAATAGCAGGCTTTGCATGACGGTTGAAAAATGGTTCGCGAGCGGTGAATCAAAGATTTTTCGCATTTCCAGAAAGTAGACTATTTTATTGATTTCGATCATATTTAAGGTTTGTCATATTTCAAGCGAAAAAGATTTTGAGCCGCGGCGAAGCCATTTTTCAAAGCGTCTCAAATAATAATGAGGAGGAGGATGCTATATCCGTGCAGAACATCGGCAACATCATGAAACAGGCAAAGAAACTTCAGGAACGCATGACCAGTCTCCAGAATGAACTGGCCCTGAGGACCGTTGAAGCCAGCGCCGGGGG
>CAYXQK010000151.1:0-9647 GCA_964467445.1 uncultured Syntrophaceae bacterium | reverse complement strand
GAGACCTTCAGCAGGGATTGCAGCAGGTTCCCCGCGTCGGTGAGGACCTTGGCCTTCCTGATGATCTTGAAATCCTCGATCAGAACCGCGTCCGTATGCGTCCCGCCCACGTCTATGCCCAGGATCATGATGTCACTCCGCCTGTCCGATTTTTTTTGAGCGGGCTCGTTATATCCTGATAAAAATATCTTGACAAGGCAAAAAAAAAGCGTATTTTTACAGACCAAATAGGGCGATGGAACTTTGCCCCACTTGTAAAAAATTCATGAAAGGAGGTTAAAATCGATGAAAAAGGTCTTCGCTGTCATTTTATCCCTGCTTTTCGTCATGACGTTTTCATTTGCAGTGGTTGGCTGCCAGAAAGCAGAAGAGAAGAAACCGGCTCCGGCTGTGGCACCCGCTCCGGCACCCGCCCCGGCTCCGGCTGTGGCTCCGGCGCCTGGAACACCTGCTCCCGCGCCTGGCGCGCCCGCAGCGCCCGCAGCACCCGCAGCGCCCGCAGCACCCGCAGCACCGGCTAAACCCCCTGCAAAGTAATAAAGAACCAACAAGGGGAAAAAGACAAACCGGGCATTTGAACGCTGTTCAATGCCCGGTTTTTTTTCGGCCCGTTTCAGTCCTATCCCGCTTTTTTGTTTACATTTTCTGAAAAAAGGGTAGAATCTACCCCAGAGTAGTCAGAAGGATCAACTACAGTGTAAGGAGGTGCGGCCATGTCAGATCGAGGCGTTAGTTTTGTGAAGGGTCTTGTCATCGGTGGATTGTTCGGCGCTGTCTTGGGGATTCTCTATGCCCCCAAAAGCGGTAAAGAAACCCGCGAAGACATCGCAAGAAAAACAGAGGATTTACTGGTCAAGGCCCGCGAGGAATATGACCAGGCGCTGGAGAAGAGTAAAAGAGCCTATGAAGCGGCGGTGAAACGGCTCAAGGAAGTGGAAGTTTCGGTTAAAGAGAAAGCGGAGGAAGTGGAAAGCAAGGTTGAGGCGTTAACGGAAAGGGGAAAAGAGACGCTGCTGGACAGCAAGGGCCGCCTGAAGCGCGCCATTGATGCAGGCGTGGAAGCCTTCAAGGAAGAAAAAGAAAAGACGTCTGCATAATTTAGCAGTCCCCAAGGAGGGTCGGGTATGTTGCTGGAAATTTCTGTTTTTATTCTGAGCATCGCGTTTCTGCTGTTTGCCCTTTTCTCCATCCCGTCATTGCTGCAAATTCGCAGGACAGCGGAAGCGATTGCCACGACACTGCAGACCCTGAATGAGAATCTGCCTGTTATCCTCAGGAATCTTGAGGCGATCACCACCCATGTTAGCCAGACGACCTTTGCGGTACACCGCCAGATCGACGAACTGTCCGATTCGTTCAGGAAATTGCAGAAGACGATCGGCTTCCTGTCAGATCTGGGCCAGATTGTTCAGGAAAGTATCCGGATTCCCTTTCTGAACGCATTGACGTCTCTGGCTGCCGTTGCGAAAGGGGTACGCGTTTTTCTGAGCGTCCTGAATGCAAAAAGTGATTTGCCCGGCAGTCCCCCGAAATAATGACCGCCCCGCCATCCTGATCCCCTCCCGAAGCGGGCGGGGGAATCAGGATGACCTCCCTGAATCCTCAGCATTTCCGGAAAATCTGATAAGGGGTTGAATATTAAATAAGAACGTGGTAGTCCCACGCAATCAAAATGAATCACATGCCTTGTTATAGAGGGGGGTACCTAATGCAAAAAAGGATAAAGGCCGGCCTTGTTTCGGTGGTTTGTCTGGTTTGTGTATTGAGCCTTGGGGGCCTGTGCACGGCTCCACCGGCGGTTGCTCTGGACCGGCAGGCGTATAAGAATCTCAAGCTTTTCAATCAGGTCCTGGACATGGTGCAAAAAAACTATGTGGAGCCCGTTGAGCAGAAAACACTGATCCAGGGCGCCGTCAACTGCATGATGAAATCGCTCGATCCTCACAGCAGCTTCATGACGGCGGTGATGTACAAGGAACTGGAAGTCGAGACCCGAGGCAGTTTCGGCGGGATCGGGATTGAAATCACGATTCTGAAGGATGTCCTGACCGTCGTATCCCCCATTGAAGACACACCCGCTTTTCAGGCCGGCATCAAGGCAGGCGATCAGATTATTAAAATCGACGGTAAATCGACCAAGGATATTAACATCATGGAAGCCGTCAGCAAGCTCCGGGGTCCAAAGGACACAAAGGTGACACTGACGATTATGCGGGAAACTCTGGACAAGCCGACGGATATCGTCATTACGCGGAGCATCATTAAAATCAAAAGCATCAAGGCCCGAATGTATGAAGACCGGATCGGCTATATCCGGATCGCTGCCTTTCAGGAAAAAACCGTCGATGATCTCAGGAAAGCGTTGAAGGACCTGGATGGCCCGACCCAATCCCTGAAGGGACTCATTCTGGACATGCGCAATAATCCCGGCGGCCTGTTGAACCAGGCCGTGGAAATTTCCGATGTTTTTCTCAAATCAGGCGTCATTGTTTCGACCAAGGGCAAAGCGAAAAGTCTCAATCATGAATTTACTGCCAGAGACAATGGCGATGAACCCACCTGTCCGATTGCGATTCTGGTTAACGAGGGCACTGCCAGCGCCGCAGAAATTGTTTCCGGCGCCCTTCAGGACAATCAGCGGGCGATCATTGTCGGCACCCGGACCTTCGGCAAGGGATCCGTGCAGACGGTGATCCCCCTTGAAGATGGGTCGGCACTGAAATTGACCACGGCCAAATACTATACCCCCAGCGGGCGGTCCATTCAGGCCGAGGGTATCGCCCCGGACATCGTCATCAGGTATCAGCGGCCCGCCCAGGAAAAAGAAGGTGCGGAAGATCGCATCCGGGAGCGGGACCTGAAGGGCCACATCAAATCGCCGAAGGAAAATGGACAGAAACCGGAGGAACCGGCTAAAAAAGAAAAGGATGATCTGACGCTCGATAATCAGCTCAAGGGCGCGATCGATATTCTTAAGAGCTGGGAGATTTTCCGGAAAACAATCAGAAGTTGATGTCATGCGTAACGTATTTTACCGAAAAATTGTATTTCTGGCGGTGATCGTCCTGTTACAGGGTTGCCTTCTGTTCCAGTCGCCGGATCATGCAACGCCCCCGACCCCCGATATCTCGGAAGGCTGGTCCATGCAGGCGGCATATCACTATTCCCTCGGTGTGCTGAACCTGCTGGATGAAAATATTGAAGAAGCCATCGCCGAATTTGAAAAAGCCCGGGAATTTGACCCCAAATCCCAGGTCCTAGCCGCCGAGCTGGTGATTCTTTACAGTGAAAAAGGAGTCTTCGGCAAATCCCTGGAGCTTCTTCAGGATGCCCTGAAACGGCATCCCCGGGATGTGGAAATGCGTTTTTTGCTTGCCGGGTTATACGCCAGCCGGAAGGATTACGTCCATGCAATCCGGGAATATCGGACCGTCATCACCCTGGATCCGAAACACACACTGGCTTATCTGTATCTCGGCATTCTGTACGCCGAACAAAAAGATTATCAGAACGCCCTGGATACCCTGGAGAAGCTGCCGGCGGTCGATCCCGATCACACCATCGGCCGCTATTATTTAGCCAAAGTCCTGATGGAACTGGGACAGGATGAACAGGCGGAAAAAGAGCTGAAACAAGCTCTTGCCCTCAGGCCGTCTTTTGAGTCCGCCATGATGGATCTGGGGCTTTTGTACGAGAAACAGAAAAAGTTTTCACAGGCCATCGGGGTTTATGGGGACTTCAGTAAGGCCTACCCGAGCCGGGCGAAAGTTCGGATCCGACTGGGAGACCTGCTGTTGCGGGAGAAACGCCATGAAGAGGCGGAGCAGGTCTTACAGGCAGTCATGCAGCAGCACGCAGACAATAAAGAGATCCTGATGAATATTGGTCTGGTTTTCCTTGAGCGGGAGCGCCCCGAGCAGGCCATCGACCTGTTCGGCAAGTTGCTTGCGTCTTATCCCGACGATCAGAAGATCCGCTATTTACTGGCCACGGCCTACAGCGAAAAATCCCTGACCCGGCAGGCCCTGGAAATGTTTCAGCGGATTCCGCCGGACTCGGAGTTTTTCGCCAACGCCCGGCTTCAAGCCGCAGTGATCCTGAAAAAAGAGGGAAACACGGATGGGGCGGCTGAAACCGTGCGGGAAGCCATTGCCCGGAAACGAGATGCACCCGGTCTGTACTTATTCCTCGGCAGCCTGTATGATGGGAAAAAGGATTATGCCCAGGCCGAAGAAATCCTGCGGGAGGGGGTGTGCATTTTACCGGAAAGCACGGAAATCCTCTACAGCCTCGGAGTGCTTTTTGAAAAGACGGGGCGTTTTGAGGACGGCATCAAGCAAATGCGGCTGATTCTTGCGATCAATCCCGATCACGCCGACGCCCTGAATTTCATCGGTTACAGCTATGCGGACCGGAACATTCATCTCAGCGAAGCGGAGGAGATGATTAAAAAAGCCCTGCGGCTCAAACCGGGCAGCGCCCACATCATCGACAGTCTTGGCTGGGTCTATTTTCGTCAGAACAGGCTGGATCAGGCCATCCGCCACCTGGCCGAAGCGGCCCGCCTGCAGCCTGACGACGCTACCATCAGTGAACACCTTGGGGATGCTTACGTCAAAGCGGGACAGTTCAGGGAAGCCGTTGAGATCTATCAACAATCCCTGAAGCTGAATCCCGGCAGCAACACTCTTCCCATGAAGATCCGTGATCTTTTGAAAAAATGACCGTTCTGCGAAAAAGCATCCCCGCCTTTTGTCTGTTCCTGCTTGCCGTTTGCGGGTGCGCGATGGCGCCCAAAATGACGGACCGCATGGACTTCCACTCGCCGGAAGCCGCCCTGAAGCACATTGCCGAACGGATTCCGGACAACGTCGCGCTGCAGACCCTGGCCAGTCTCCAGATGACCACCCGGGAGGGGCGCTATCCCCTGAAATTGGCCCTGCTGCTGAAAAAACCCGCCTCGCTGAGGGTGGAAGCCATCCCCCTCTTCGGCACCCCCGCTTTTTTTCTTTCCGTCCACGATCAGACGCTCAAAGTTTTCCTGACTGAGACCCGTGCATTTTATATCGGTCGCGCCACCCTTGACAACGTTGCGCACTTCCTGCCGCTGAGAATGGATCCGGAGGAGATGGTCGCTGTCCTGATGGGAACCCGCCCCCTTGCATGGGGACAGAGCACGTTTCTGCAAGGCCGTACGGAAGGTGAGCATTACCGGATTGACACGGGGGGACCGTTGAAACGCCAGTCCCTGTGGTTGCGGATGACAGACGGGTTTATCGAGCGTCTCGAGGTTTATCAGGAGCAGGGAGTCTCTTACAGGGCGCGATTTGAAGAGCCGCTCCGGGTGGAAGGGGCGGTGCTCCCGCAGAAGACCACCCTTGTCTTCGAAGGCGAAGACGGCGCCACCCTCACCATCCGGTTTGCGGACATCCGGTTCCTGAAGCAACCGGACCCCGCGATATTCGATCTGACGGCGCCCCCGGGAATCAAGCCTGTCTATCTTGATTAACAGCGGCCCGCTTGTGCCTTGTCGCCCTATTTAATTTCCAGCAGTTGTGCCCGGGCCACCCTCGCCTGATTCGTGTTGGGATAGTCCCGGATAATCTGCTGCAGAATCATCCGGGCACTGGTCTTGTCCCCCAGCTGCTGAAATGATAGACCCTGCTTGAGCAGGGCATAGGGGACCTTGTTTCCCTCCGGATAGTTCTTCACCACCTTTTCGTATTCAAGGATGGCCTTTTCATATTTTTGCTCGTTGTAATAGCATTCTGCAAGCCAGAACTGAGCACTGCCGGAATGTTCCGCGCTGGGATGCAGTTTCAAAAAGTTCTGAAATTCGGCTGCGGCCTTTTCATACTTTCCCTCTTTGAATGTTTCATAGGCCGCCGCGTAGAGCGATTCCTTGTCCGTCTTCCCGTTCGGAGCGTCCTTGTTCCGGGCATTGGCCGACCGGTTGCCCTTTTCGGAGGCCTCCGCGGCTGCATCCTTCTTGCCGATGCCCAGAAAGTTCTCGACAAAGTTGATCTTAAAGGACGCGCGGTCCAGCTTTTCCCTGTTTTCCTCCTCCCGGCTCCGCGTCGCCTGGGTTAGCGCCGTCAGGTCCTTGCGCAGCTCCTCCGTCTGCCCGCTGAGCAGCCGGATGCGATCCTTCAGCTCCGTGACATCGGCATTGCTCTCCGCCTGTGTCTTTCTCAGCGCTGCAATCGACTCCTGGCTGTTTTCCACCGCCTTGCGCAGGGCCGCATTTTCCTGTTTCAGTAATCCGATGTCCTGGGCCTGGGCAGACGCCTTCAGGTCGAGGTCCTGGCGAACCTGCTTCAGATCCTGCCTGCTGGCACAACCCGCCAGCAGCAGGATGCAAAAGAGCAGGCACCATGATATTGTCATGCCGTGCATGGGCTTTCCGTGTCAGACTTTATTTTTTCAGTTTAACCGTAAAATTGGCCCTTCTGTTTTTCGCCCAGGCCTCTTCATTTTGTCCGGGATCCAGGGGGCGTTCCTTCCCATAACTGATCGTGGCAATACCCGCCCGGTTGACGCCAAGGTCAGCGAGATACTTCATGGCCGCATCCGCGCGCCGCTGACCGAGAGCCAGGTTGTATTCAACCGTTCCCCGCTCATCGCAGTGGCCTTCAATCACGAGTGCATAATCCTTGTTTTTCAGCAGCCAGGCGGCGTGTTTCTTCAGGATCTCCCTCGCTGCGGGCTCAATAACCGCCTTGTCATAGGGGAAACGAATATCTTCAAATCCGGCTTTCTGCGCTTTATCCCTTTCCGCCGCTTCCGCTGCGGCGTCCGCATCCCGCCTCAGGGCCAGTTCTCTGGACTCCTGTGATGAAGGTGGAACAGCACGTTCAGGCTTGACCTCCGCGGGGGCCGCCTTCTTCTCACCCGTTACCAATCCCTCGTCCTTTGAAACGGCTTTTTTCGTGCAGCCCGTCATCGACAATAAGAAAACACAGAAAATCAACATCATGATTCCAATAAACATAGCGTTTCTTTTCATCTTGAATATCCTCCCTTTTCCGACCTTCATTTAAGTCCTCTGAGCAACAATAACAACGTCCTCGATTAGGACCCGTCCCATCTTCTTCTCGTATTAAAACACAGTCCCTCTTTCAACGTCAATATAAAAATTGGATTTTTTCATCATGGCTTCAGGCTGGGCGACCAGGACGGGCTCAAGCAGCCAAATGGATTTTCGTATAATACCCTGATATTTGTACCATTTGCATTCATGACATAGATCTTGCCGGCCCCACGACCCCTTTGGCTGAAGGCCAGATACCGGCCATCCGGCGACCAGGAAGGCGACTCGTTGTCACCCGTCTGCGGACCGATCTGCATCAGACTGTTGCCGTTCTCGCTGAGGGAAAATATCCTGAAACGGCCGTCTTTCCGGCCTTCATAGGCGATCCGGCCTCCTTTGGGCGACCAGGCCGGAGAGGTGTTATAGCTGCCTTCGAAGGTCAATCGCTTCACCTGGGCGCCGTCGCTGTCCATTACAAAGATCTGCGGCGATCCGGATCGGTTGGACACAAAAGCGATCCGGCGGCCGTCGGGTGACCAGGTGGGGGACACATCGATCGAAAATTCACGGGTCAACCGCTTCAACTGACCGCTGTCGAGATCCCGTTGATAGATTTCCTCATTCCCATCCTTGCTCAGCGTCAGCAGCAGCTTTCGCCCGTCGGGCGACCAGCCCCCTGAAAGATTGAGCCCCCTGAAATCGGAAATCTTCCGGGTGCTGTAGTCTTCCAGGCGGCGGAGATAGAGGTCCGGATTCCCATCCTTGTAGGAGGTAAAACCGATGCTCTGGCCGTCCGGAGACCACCGGGGAGAAAGGGTTACCGATCGGTAGTTGGTCACTTTTGTCAGATCGGAGCCGTCGAAATTAATGGTGTAAATATCGGAAAATTGACCCTGCTTCACGACAAAGGCGATCTTCGTATCGAAGACGCTCCCATCCCCGGTCAGGGCCTGTGTGATGTCCCGGGCCATTTCACGCGCCAGCTTTTTTCTGTCCTCCGGCCGGCCCGCATATCTTTTTTCAAGAATCCGCTCGCCCCTGACCACATCATAGAGACGGAATTCGACAACGACATCCCGGCCTGTCTGGCTGAAGCCGCCCTTCACCAGATACTCGGCGCCGATGATCGTCCAATCGGGGAAACTGACCCTGCCCCCTCTGTAGGGAAACTGTCTCTGGTCTTCGAGAAAGGCCTTTTCGGGAATCAGCCGGACATAACCGGTCATGTTCAGGTAATGGCCCAGGGTGTCGGAGAACCAAGCCGATAAATCCTCCTTCGGTGCATCTCCTCCCAGTCTCTGAAAGTCCACAACGGCAACGGGAAATCGCTGGAAAGCAGGGGAATCGATATCAATGTATACCTTTCCCGCCGCGTATGCGCCCTGTCCCCCGAACAGAAACAGGATCAACCACAGGATTATCCGGCTGTATCTTATCCGCATCGACTTTCCTGAACCCTTCAAATCGTATTATTTTCCGAGAGCTTTGCATAACCGGTGAAAAATGGTTTCTTTCCAATCCCCCGATCAGCGCAACTCAGCGGAACGGAACCGGATGCCGATTTCGATGCTGTCGTCCCGGATCCAGGGTGGCAGGGGCGGTAGCGGGCTGGCCTTTTTAATGGCCCGGACGGCGGATTCATCAAAATAACGGTTGCCCGACCTTTTTTCAAAATCGACACCCACCACCGCGCCGTTGCGCAGGATCCTTGCATTGATCACGGTTTCCACATTGCCTTTGGGAAGAATCTCCTGCGGCAGCGACCACTGTCCCCGGATCCTCGACCAGATTTCCGCATAATAGGGGTCCATCCTCTGAGTGGCGTCGGCCCGGCCGGTCTGCCCATCTGTTTGCACCGCCTGCTGGCTCGCCGCCGGCAGTGGCTTTGGCGTCGCCTGAACTTTATCTCTGATCGCATCCAGGGCTTTTTCAACGGCGGGGCTCTGTTTTTTCTGTACCTCCGTCTTCTTGAGGGGAACCGCTGCCGTTGTTTCCACCGGCTTCCTGAGGATGATGGTGGGCGGCGCCGGGTGCGGCTGCAGGATCTCCCGGGAAATCGAGGAAGAGGCCGTTCCCCTGAGCATCTGGTCGGAAAGACTGACCAACTGGACGGAATGGACCGGGCCGAACGTCCATTTCGGCGCGGGAACGTTTGTTGAATAAATGAAGAAAGCGAGAAGCAGCAGATGGACGACCGCAGAGAATCCCAGCATGCGGCGGAAGCGGGTATCGCCGTCATGGTCGGCCCTGTGCCACCGGGGCGAGATCATCTGGCCTCCTCGGGCGGCTCGGTGATCATGCCGAGTTTGTCAACACCGGCTTTTCTCACCTCGGACATGACCTCGATGACAAATCCATAGGGAATGGCCTTATCGGCCCTCATGAAAACCTCCCGGTCGGTCCGGCTTGTAAAAATGTTCTCTAACTTTGTCCGGAGGTCGCCGATGGGAATTCTGTTTTTGTTGATAAAGATCTCTTTGGCCGACGTGATGGTCAGGACCAGTTTCTCTTCCGCAACGTCGATGCTTTTTGCCTTCACGCGGGGCAGGTTTACATCAATGCCCATCTGCAGAAGGGGCGCCGTGACCATGAAGATGATCAGCAGCACCAGCATGAC
>CAYXQK010000150.1:0-3455 GCA_964467445.1 uncultured Syntrophaceae bacterium | reverse complement strand
CCAGAAGAACAGATAACCCCACTGCCATTCAAGCTCCGGGAAATGCTTGAAGTTCATCCCGTAGACACCCGCCAGGAAGGTCATGGGCATGAAAATCGTGGCGATGATGGTGAGCACCTTCATGACCTGGTTCATCCGGTTGCTGATGCTGGACAGGTAAATATCGATCATGCCGGAGAGCATCTCCCGGTACGTTTCCACGGTGTCGATGACCTGAATGGCATGGTCGTAGATGTCCTTCAGGTAGACTCCCGTTGTCTCCTGAATCAATGGTGATTCGCTGCGCTCGAGAGCGCTGATGGTCTCCCGCAACGGCCAGATCGATTTCCTCAGAAAGATCATGTCCCGCTTCAGATGCTGGATGACCCGTAATGTGGCCGGAGTGGAGTTATTTACCAGAGCCTCCTCCTCAATCTCGATTTTGTCACCCAGTGTTTCGAGAATGCCGAAATAGGAATCGAGAACCATATCGACGATGGAATAAGCCAGATAATCGGCGCCGGCTTTGCGGATCCGTCCCTTGGATGTCTTGATGTGCTCGCGTATCGGATCGAGCAGGGCGTCTGCCCGTTCCTGAAAGGAGATCACATAATTAGGTCCCAGGACGACGCTGATCTGCTCCGCCGAGATATCGCTGTGTTCATCGCAGGTATTGCAGAATCGTTTGAGGACGATGAACATATAGTCGCCCATGTCCTGCATTTTTGGGCGCTGATCCGTGTTCAGGATATCCTCCAGGATGAGGGGGTGAAGCCCGAATACATCGCCCAACTGTTCCAGGACGCGGGTATCGTGAATGCCTTCGATATGCACCCAGGAAACCGTCTGCCGGTCCTTGAAAGCGCGCAGCTCTTCAATCTGCTCAATGTTTTTTTCCAGATGGTGATCCCCGTCATAATCGATCAGCGTGACCCTTGAGGTGTCACTCAATTTTTCGCCGATATGGACCAGGGTCCCCGGCAGCAACCCCGCCTTTTTTGATCTGGATTTTGTCCGTCTGGGCATATTCCTTTATCCTTTGCTTCTTCCTTCAGGTTTTTTAATGTTTCTCTTTTTTGAGCTTGATCGTGACCTTGATGACGGGCGGCTTTTCCCCTAAGAATTGGACGTGCGAAGGAAAAATCAGACTGACTTCCTGCGTGGTGGTGGAAGTCACTTTTCCCAGATCAATAGGCGCTGTTCTGATCCGGATACCGTTCTGATTTAATTTGCCTGGAATCAAAATCCTGACGTCAGGGGGCGCCGCGCTGATTTTCTGCACAGACAGGCCGGCCGGCGGGTGGCCCTCCGTGATCACCTGGATGGGCAGGGATGCCTGGATCAGCCGGGATGCAGTCATCCCGATCTGGGCGGGACTGATCCCCACCACGGTCAGATTCGACGGTCTTCTGACCCTGTCATTGGACAAGGTGATTTCATTCCATCCCTCGCGAATATGGGACAGATCCACAGAAACCTTCAGCGTATCCGGGTTGAGGAGCCCAAAGGCCTGCGGCGGGCCCATGAGCATGATCTTGACGTCGGTGATTTTCGGTTTTTCGATCACCCAGTCCGGTGAGACGTTCAGGTATTCCACGGGAACGGTGAAATCCCGCCGCACGGATTCCTTCTGATATCCGAAAGCGACCCAGAGGACACAGGACAGCAGCAGGGCGATGATCTTTTCCCGGGAATTTTCCCTGAGCCAGTGGACGACCGGCCTGGTTTCCCGTTTTGGCGCCTGCTGGGCGTAGAAGGATTCGAGTTCGGTCCGGAGAGCGGCGGCATTGACGAGCTCGCGGATGTGCTCCCCCTTGGCAAGGCTGATCGTTCCCCTCTCCTCGGAGACCACGACGCACAGGGCATCGCAGCGTTCCGACAGACCCAGTGCCGCCGTATGCCGGAGGCCCAGCGGGCCAAATCGGCCGGCGTTTATGGACAGAGGCAGGTGACAGCCGAACTGCAGCACCCGGTTGCCTTCGATCACAACGGCGCCGTCGTGTCCGGTGGAATGAGGATCAAAAATGCTCTCCAGCAGGGGCTGGCTCAGGACGCCGTTCAACAGGGCGCCGCCGTTAAGATGACGGCCGAGGGGATCTTCTCCTTTGATGACGATCAGGGCGCCGATGTGTTTCCGGACCAGATTGGAAGCGGCCTGGGCGATCGTTTCGGCGGCCTGATGAACAGGCTGCTTGTCGAAGAATTTCTGCCGGAGGCGGCCCCACATGGCCAGTTGTTCAAAAAACCGCCGGAGGTCTTCCTGAAAAATAACGACCAGAACAAAAAGCAGGATGGCAAAGAAGCCCTGCAGGACGACCGTTGTCAAGTAAAGCTGGAAGAAGCGGGCTGTCAGATAGACAACCCCCAGCAGGCCGATTCCAATGAAGACAAAGCGGGACGCCCGCTCCTTGATCCAGATCAGTACCACCGATGTCATGATCCAGATGATCAGGATATCAAAGATGTCCTGAATCCGGAGGTTGTTAAAAACTGTGAAAATGTTGTCGATCATCAGATTCCATCTAAAGAACAATTTCAGCGGTTATGTAAAGCCCCCGTAATATCAAACGTCTTGAAGCGAATTGTCAATTAAAATATTTTTTGGACAATCCGCTCCGGCTCTCCGACGAAATCATGATATTGAATCCGGACATTGATGGCGGAGTCAGTAAACAGTTTTTTGGGATATGCACGATCACAGATTTTAAAGATGCTGCTGCACAAAAATTATTGCCCTTTAAAGGCCCCGCAAATTTTTGTGGAAGGGAATTTCCCGGACGAGAAAGGCCGCATAGCAATCAGACAAACCCGCCGTGCAAGCAGAGAGAATCGTTTGTTGCCGGTTGCACTACCGGGGCAGTTGCGCTCCGGCATCAGCATGCGGGCCGAATAGCTTCAGAGCATCTTCGCTGGGATAGCGGTTGGCATACATCGAGACCCGCGTTATCAGCTTGCCCTGCTTGGGCAGCCCGTGAACCTCGCGCAGAACATTAGCCGGTGAGTTGGGATTGTAGTCGGCCTCTTCGCTGTAGCGCGCGTTCATGTAATTCTCGAAGTAGGTCTTGTTGAGCGGCAGCGGCGAGCCCAGCGTCTCGGTGTTGTTTTTGCAGCTGGCCAGACCCAGATCGGCGCCCACATCCGCGATTTTTACCCGCTCCATTATGCCTGCAGCCGATTTGCCGGGCTCGACATACAGCAGCGGCGCCTGTTTGTTCATGAAGATGATATTGTTGTCGATTTTGACCCATTCGTTCAGGTTGCCGCGCGTGTGATCGATGCCGGTCAGAATATTACACCCGATCAGGTTATGGTGAATATCATAGGACAGCATCGTCATCACGCGGACGCCGTAGCCCATATCGGCAAAATCCTTCAGACGGCTCCAGGTGAACAGGATGGTGTTGTTGGCTATCTCGACATGCCCGCTTTTTTCAATGGGCCCTTTCGGACCTTTCTTTCCGCCCGTGCCGAAAACT
>CAYXQK010000149.1:0-5489 GCA_964467445.1 uncultured Syntrophaceae bacterium | reverse complement strand
CTGCCTGATGCAGCAGCATATCGACTTTACGGCCACGCTTCTTCCCGGTGTTCTCTCCTACAGCACCGCCGCCGGTGAAGACGTCTATCTGGCGGTCGACATCGGGACGCTGGTCAAGAAGGGCGCCGATGTGCTGGTTTCTACGCGCAATGCCTTTAGAAGTCCGGAGCTGGGCCATCTGAAGGAAGTGGTCATTGCACAGTTCCGGGAAATCGACGAACGCGAAAAGAAGGCCCGGTCCGCCGCGGCCAGGCTCGAACTGGATCTCCTGCGCCGTTTCATGGAGATCAGACATGGATAACGGCGTTCTTTTTTTTAGCGGTTTGTTGAGAGGTCAACATGCATGACGAACAATTGACACCCAGGGAAAGGCGCCAGAAGCAGGCCAAGGAATTCACCCAAAAGATCGGCCTGAAGGAGTCCAGGCGCATCAAGGGAAAGGCCCGCAAAGGCGATACCGTATGGTTCGGTCTCGGCATGATCGGCGTCGTGGGGTGGTCCGTCGCCATCCCGACCCTGATCGGAACGGCTATCGGGCTCTGGATTGACCGGACAATGCCCAGCCGTTTCTCATGGACACTCATGTTCTTGATTCTGGGTGTTACGCTGGGCGCACTCAACGCATGGCACTGGGTCAGAAAAGCACGGGAAACCATTATCCGGGACGATGATGATAACCCATCACAGCAGGAAGGGCCTTAGCCTGCGGTGATTTCGACCATGGCGTGAAAGGATCGGCGAATGTTTTCTTTTACCACACTTTTCGTACCCTTTGCTACCGGCGGCCTGATCGGCTGGGTCTATTTTTCAGGCCTGTGGGAGACGGTACGCAGACTGCCTGAGGCGCAGAACCCTCACCTGCTCATGATCTTCAGTTTTGCGGCCCGGACCCTTTTTGCCCTGGGCGGGTTCTTCATCCTGACAGACGGTCAGTGGGAGCGCATGGCAGCCGCCATTACCGGATTTTTCATCGTCCGGGCGATTCTGGTCCGCAGCCTCGGCAGGCAGCCCCAATCTTCTCCGGGAGGAGCTTAATCATGGAAGTTGTAGCTATCGATCAAATCAGTCCGGATCAGGTCATTTTCTTTGTATGGCATTTTGTCACGATCAACGCCACGCTTGTTTATACCTGGATCATCATGGCCATCCTCGTCATCGGCTCGATATGGATTACCCGGAATCTGTCGACAGACCGGAGAATGTCCCGCTGGCAGAACCTGATGGAGGTTATTGTCAGTACCATGCGTTCTGAAATCCGGGATATCGTCAGCGACGGAGCGGATTCCTATTTTACGTTTATCGGCACACTGTTTCTGTTCATTCTCCTGTCCAACCTGCTCAGTTTCGTTCCGGGTTACGTCGCGCCGACTTCTTCCCTTACGACGACTTCGGCCCTGGCCATGATGGTATTCTTTGCCGTTCCGATTTTCGGCATCACAAAACAGGGTCTCATCGAATACCTCAAGGAGTATTTTCGTCCGAACTTCATCTTTTTCCCCTTTCATGTCATGGGCGAAATATCCCGGACGCTGGCCCTGGCTGTCCGGCTTTTCGGAAACATGATGAGCCATGAAAAAGTGATAGCCATCCTGCTGGCGGTGACGCCTCTGCTTTTCCCGGTTGTTATGCAGGCCCTGGGCCTGCTGATCGGGCTCATCCAGGCCTATATTTTCGTAGTATTGACCATGGTCTACATTGCTTCGGCCACGCAAGCGCACGAGGATGTGGAGCATAAACCCAAGGGACACAAAACAACCTGACATCAACAAATTAAGGAAGGGAGGAAAAAACAAGTTATGGACAGCGTGAGCATTGTAGCAATGGCATCGATTATTACGGCAGGTATTTGTATGGGGATAGGCGCCATCGGGCCGGCCCTCGGACAGGGACGGGCTGTTTCGGGCGCTTTAACGTCAATCGCACAACAGCCTGACGAGAGGAATTCGCTGACGAGAACGCTTTTTGTGGGTCTGGCCATGATTGAATCCATCGCCATCTACTGCTTCGTCATCTCGATGATTCTGGTATTCGCCAACCCGTTCTGGGCTTACGTCATCAAGAAAGCGGGGGGATGATTCCATGCATATCGACTGGTTTGTCTTTTTCTCCCAGATCGTCAACCTCCTGATCCTCATGTTCCTGCTGAAGAAGTTTCTCTTCGGGCGGATCATCGTGGCTATGGATGCCCGGGAGGCAAAGATCGGCGCGGTCTTTATGGAGGCCGAGAAGTCCCGGCAGGAGGCCCAGGCGGCCGCGGAGAAACACGCGCAAAAGCTTCAGGAGCTCGAGGCAGGCTATGAGCAGATGCTCAATAAAAGCCGCCAGGATGCGCAGATCCATCATGAGCGACTCCTTGAGAAAGCCCGCGAGGAGGTGGATTTTCTCAAGGCCCGATGGATGGATGCCCTGCGATCCGAACGGACGAACTTCCTGCAGGAATTGCGGCGCCTGGCGGGTCAGCAGGTTTATGCCGTAAGCAGGCGCGTCGTGAAGGATCTGGCCGGTCTTGATCTCGAGGAGCGGATCTTGGAAGTTCTCGTGGAACGCATCGAAGCTCTCAGCGAGCAGGAGCGAAAAGGATTTCAGGGGCCGACCGAAGACGGCGGTAGCGTTGTTATTTCCTGCGCCTTTGAGATTCCGCCGGCCGCGCAGACCAGGCTGAACGATTCTCTGCGCCGTTTGTTCCCAAGTGTCGTCGAGATCGCCTACGAAAAATCGGATGATGTTCTGTCCGGATGCGAGTTGCGGTCGAACGGCCACAAGATCGCCTGGAGTGTCAAGGACTATCTGGAGAGTCTCGAGGAAAAATTCTATTCGGCCCTGTACGAGGAGGCCCGGGATTGGAAGCAGGCGAAAGAAGGAGTGGATCATGAACGTTGAAGCAACGGAAAAGAATGAATTGAAGGCTTTGTTGGATGGGACCTTCCGGACCATGGACGATGTTCTGGCGAGGCAGGAGGCGGAGCTCAGGGAGCGCGAGGTGGGTGTCGTTTCCTATGTCGGATATGGAATCGTCCGGGTCGAAGGACTGCCCACCATCCGGGCCGACGAGCTTGTGATCTTCCCGCAAAACCTCCAGGGGCTGGTCTTCAATATCGATCCGAAGGAGATCGGTGTGATTCTGCTGGGGCCAACCGGCAACCTGCGGGCGGGGGCGGAAGTGCGGCGCACGGGGAGGGTCCTCGACGTTCCGGTCGGGGAGGGCCTGATCGGCCGCGTCGTGGACGCACTGGGTGTTCCGCTCGATGACCGCGGAGAGGTCCGGACGGTCAAACGGCTGCCTGTCGAACGCGAAGCGCCGGCCGTCATGTCGAGAGATCCCGTTACGACACCGCTGCAGACGGGGATCAAGGTGATCGACGCCCTGTTCCCGATCGGCCGGGGCCAGCGGGAGCTCATCGTCGGCGACCGGCAGACGGGCAAGACGGCCATTGCCATGGACGCGATCATCAATCAGGCCGACAAGGACGTCCTGTGCATCTATTGCACGATCGGCAAGAAAGCTTCCGACACGGCCAAGGTCATCGCGGATCTCAGGCAGTACAAGGCCATGGATTATACCCTTGTCGTTGCCGCCACGGGAGACGATCCCCCCGGCCTCCAGTTCATCGCCCCCTATGCCGCCACTTCGATGGGCGAATACTTCATTGCCCAGGGCCGTGACGTCCTGATCATCTATGACGATCTTACGGCTCACGCCCGTGCCTACCGGGAACTCTCGCTCCTGCTGCGGCGGCCGCCGGGACGTGAAGCCTTTCCGGGAGACATTTTCTATATCCATTCCCGTTTGCTTGAGCGCTCGACCCATCTGCGCAAGGAGCACGGCGGCGGCTCGCTGACATCACTGCCGATCGTGGAAACGGAGGCGCAGGATATTTCGGGCTATATCCCGACCAATCTGATCTCCATTACAGACGGGCAGCTCTATCTCTCTCCGCGCCTGTTCCAGAAGGGCATCCTGCCTGCCGTGGACGTGGGAAAATCCGTGTCGCGCGTGGGCGGCAAGGCCCAGATTCCGGCATACCGGGCCGTGGCGGGGGATATGCGGATTTCCCACTCGCAGTTCGAGGAGCTGGAAACATTCTCCCGGTTCGGCACGCGTCTCGATGAGGCGACCCGGAAGGTCCTCGATCGCGGCTGGCGCGTTCGCGAAATTCTGAAGCAGCCCCAGTACAAGCCGATTCCCGTGGAGGAGCAGGTTGCGGCCATGCTGGCGGTCACCACGGGAGCCTTCGATGCCGTGCCCGTGGAGGATATCCGCGCAGCCGAGGAATCGCTGCGCAAGGACATCCGTGAGAACCAGGGCGGCTTCTGCGCGCGCGTGAAAGCCGGGAAGAAACTTGACGAAACGGACCGGGAAGCGGTCGTCTGTGTCGCCAGGGATACGGCAGCCCTTTACATGAAGGAGTCCGAGCGTGCAAACCCCTGAAGCCCTGAAGCGAACGATAAGGAGCGCCCAGGATCTTCTGGGCGTTGTGAAGACCATGAAGGCCCTGGCTGCCGTCAGCATCCGCCAGTATCAGCGGTCTGTCGAATCCCTCGCCGATTACAACCGGACCGTCGAGATGGGCCTGCAGATCGTTCTGAAAGACCGCAGGGGCGCCCCCGAACCGGCGCGTAAACGCACAGTGCCCCTGGGGGCGATCGTGTTCGGCACGGACCAGGGACTCTGCGGTCAGTTCAACAACATCGTTGTCCAGCATGCCCTGGAAGAGCTGAAAAAAACGGAATTCAAAAAGGAAGACCGGTTTTTCATCGTCGTCGGCATGAAAGCGGCCGATATTTTGAGCGACATGGGGGAAAACGTCCTTGAAGTTCTGACACAGCCGGGATCGACGTCGGGCATAACGGCTATCGTCCAGGATATCACGCTGCTTCTCGAAGACTGGCGGTTCAGGCGCTCGGTGGAAAACATGGTTCTTTTTTACAACGAATATCTCTCCGGTGCAACCTATCGGCCACGGACGCTCAAGCTGCTTCCCGTAGACAAGACATGGCTGAAAGATCTTCAGAAACAGAAGTGGGATTCCCGGACGTTGCCCATGTTTACCATGGAATGGGAGCGCCTGTTCCGGTCCATGATCCGGGAATACCTGTTTGTGTCCGTTTACCGGGCCTTTGCCAATTCCCTGGCCAGTGAAAACGCCAGCCGGCTGGCCGCCATGCAGAACGCGGAGAAGAATATCGAAGAGCGCCTCGAGGAGTTGCATGTCCAGTTCCACCGGCAACGTCAGATGACCATCACGGAAGAACTGCTCGATATCGTGGCCGGTTTCGAAGTTTTGAAGGAGTCGAGAGCCTGATGAAGTCAGGTGGTCGGAGTTCAGGCCGCGGCTCTCGGGGCTCAGTACAATAAGAAAGGGGGGTATGATCATGGCAATGGACAGACGAATCTGCGGCATCTGCGCCTGGCGAAGGGACTGCCAGAAAAGATACAGAATATCGACAGACTCTTTACTCAACGTCAATTGTCCCGATTACACAAGGGA
>CAYXQK010000148.1:0-2951 GCA_964467445.1 uncultured Syntrophaceae bacterium | reverse complement strand
TGCGGCGCCGAAACAATAAAAAAGATCAGCAGCAGCACCACGATCACCGCGTTAAACGGCTTTCTGCGCGCCAGCTGCAAATCCTTGAAGCTGTTGAATTTAACCGTGCTCACCATAAGGAAGGCAAGCAGGTAGGCGATTATAAGAAGCGGTATCTGCACCATTTGCGGCTCGATGCCAACGTGGGAAAGAAAGATGATTACCGTGGCAACCAGGCCGGCAGCCGCGGGAATAGGCAGCCCCTGAAAATATTTGCTCTCCACGGTATTTATCTGCACGTTAAAGCGTGCCAGCCTGATGGCGCCGCACGCGACATACAGGAACCCTGCTAGCCATCCCCATCTGCCCAGGGGCCGAAATGCCCACCAGTACAGGAGAATGCCCGGTGCCACGCCGAAGGCGATAACATCGGACAGCGAGTCATACTCCACGCCGAACTTGGTGGTGGAATGGGTGAGGCGCGCAACCCGGCCGTCCAGGCCGTCAAATATGCCCGATACCAGAATCGCCCAGGCAGCATTGGTGAAATCCCCGTTGAGCGTCGCGATAAGAGAATAGACTCCCGCCAGCAGGCTCAGGGACGTCAGAAGGCTCGGCAAAACATAGATGCCTTTTTTAATGTTAGTCATGCGGGGCAGGTCTCCGCCCTCGCCTTTTCGTGCAAATCGCGGTTTCATATATATATGCCCGGTATTTTCGTTTATGCTTTTCGTTCTTTGCTTTCGCGCTGAAGCGCGGCTTTGCCGGTGCGCGCAATCTCTTTTATGCCCAGCGGCTTGAACAGCTCGATAATGGCTTTGATTTTATCTTCGTCACCGGTTACTTCGATAGTATAATAATGCGGACTGATGTCAACCACTTTGCCGCGGAAAATATCGGCAATGGAGAGCACCTCGGAGCGCCGCGCTTCATCAACGTTCACCTTGATAAGCGCCATCTCCCGGCCCACGTAGTCGCTCGTCTCAAGATCGATCACTTTAATGATATCAATCAGCTTGTTGAGCTGCTTCATGATCTGCTCGATGAGCTGGTCATCGCCGCGGGTCACCAGGGTCATCTGCGACATGGTGGGGTCAAGTGTTTCATTGACCGAGAGGCATTCGATATTGAATCCTCTGCCGCTGAACAGGCCGGCAATGCGGGCCAGCACTCCCGGCTTATTATCGACTAAAACTGAAATGGTATGGCGCATAGTTCACCTTCCCTGTGAGCTTGCAGCGTCGTGTTACAGAAGGATCATTTCGTTGATCGGCGCGCCGGCAGGCACTATGGGGTAGACGCCCTCCTCGCTTTCCACGACAAATTCCATGACAACGGTCCGGGGCGTGGCGAGTGCTTTCTTAATGACCGGCACCACCTCCTCAGGCTTTGTTGCCCGCAGGCCCACGGCCCCGTATGCCTCCGCGAGCTTTACAAAGTCCGGATGCGCGGCAAAGGTTGAGTGCGAGTAGCGTTTCTGATAGAACAGCTCCTGCCACTGCCTGACCATTCCCAGGCTGTGGTTATTGAGAATGGCGATCTTCACCGGCAGCTGGTACTGCACCGCGGTAGCCAGCTCCTGGATGTTCATCTGAATGCTGCCGTCACCGGCGATATCAATAACGGTCTTATGGGGGAACGCCACCTGCGCCCCGATTGCCGCGGGAAAGCCGTAGCCCATGGTGCCGAGCCCGCCTGAGGTGAGCAGCGTGCGCGGCTTGTCAAAGGTGAAGAACTGCGCGGTCCACATCTGGTTCTGACCCACCTCGGTGGAGATAATGCAGTCACCTTTGGTGAGCTCGTGGAGCTTTTCGATCACAAACTGCGGTTTGATGGTATCTGTCTGCTTGTAGTTCAGGGTATGGGTTTTCTTCCAGTCCTCAATTTCCCTGAGCCACTCGTCATGCGGCTCTTTGCTCACTTTCTGCTCGCTGGCGATAGCCAGGCAGTCTTTTAAAATTTCCTTCACATCGCCCACGATGGGAATATCAACCTTTATATTTTTACTGATCGAGGTCGGGTCAATATCCAGATGAATAATTTTTGCAGCCGGCGCGAACCGGTTCACATCTCCGGTGGCGCGGTCATCAAAGCGGCAGCCGATGGCGATCAAAAGATCGCAGCTGGTCACCGCCATGTTGGCGCAGTAGGTGCCGTGCATGCCGAGCATTCCCATGGAAAGAGGATCGGTCGCGGGAAATCCGCCGAGACCCATGAGCGTCGCGGTAACGGGAATACTGAGCTTCCGGGCAAAGCTGGTAAGCTCTTTTGATGCATTGGATAAAATCACCCCGCCGCCGGCAATGATGACCGGCTTTTTGGCCTGGGCAATTTCCTCCATGGCCCGCACGATCTGGCGCTTGTTGCCCTTGTACGTGGGGCGGTAGCTGCGCATCGTGAGCTGCTCCGGGTAGTGGAAGACGGCGCTTTCCCTGAGCACGTCCTTGGGAAGGTCAACCAGCACCGGCCCCGGACGCCCCGAGCGGGCAATATAGAAGGCTTCCTTAATCGTGGCTGCAATCTCTTTCACCTCCCGCACCAGATAGTTATGCTTGGTGCAGGGCCGGGTAATGCCGACGATATCCGCCTCCTGAAAGGCATCATTGCCGATGAGCAGGGTGGGCACCTGCCCGGTGAAGACAACGATGGGGATGGAGTCCATATAGGCGGTAGCAATACCGGTCACGGTATTGGTTGCGCCGGGACCAGAGGTCACCAGGCACACGCCCACGTCACCGGTGGCGCGGGCATAGCCGTCTGCGGCATGCACTGCTGCCTGCTCATGGCGCACCAGGATGTGCTGCAGCTTGGACTCGTAGAGATAATTATAAACGTCAAGCACTGACCCGCCGGGATAGCCAAAGATCACTTTGACCTGTTCCCGTATCAGGGACTCTAAAAAGATTTGCGCTCCCTTCATCTTCACGCTTGTCACCTGCCTGCAAGTATTGTATCAAGCCTTTTCCCGTACC
>CAYXQK010000147.1:0-4619 GCA_964467445.1 uncultured Syntrophaceae bacterium | reverse complement strand
CAGGAAATCCATTGCTACATTCAAGCTTCGCCAAGGGATGTCAATCGGATGTTGTGTGACCCTTAGAAGCGATCGCATGTATGAGTTCTTTGATCGGTTGGTTAATGTGAATCTTCCAAGGGTCAGGGATTTCAGGGGCATTTCTCCGAAATCTTTCGATGGGAGAGGTAATTTTGCCATGGGGCTGAAGGAACAGATTATCTTTCCCGAAATTGACTATGACAAGATCGATAAAGTCAAAGGAATGAATATTGTGATTACCACCTCGGCGAAGACCGACGAGGAGGCCAGGCAGTTGTTAAAGCTTATGGGTGTGCCCTTTAAAAATTAAAGTTTGCGGAAAATAGGGACAGCGCCCCTATTTTCCTGCGGTAAAATAGGGGCGCTGTCCCAAATTTTCCGTGGAGGCATTGGTTTGGCAAAAAAATCTTTGATCGCGAAGGCAAAAAGATCGGCAAAATATCCAGTTCGAGACTATAATCGTTGCCCGCTCTGCGGTCGGCCTCGGGCCTATTACCGGAAATTTGATATGTGTAGAATATGCCTAAGGAATCTATCTCTGAAGGGCGAGATACCGGGTGTCATTAAGTCCAGCTGGTAGAGAGAATTTTCAAGGAGTCTATTATGGGAATGACTGATCCGATTGCAGACATGCTGACCAGGATCCGAAATGCGAATCGAGCACATTTCAAGAGCGTGGATGTCTTATTGTCGCGCGTGAATCTTCATCTTGCGGAAGTGCTGAAGAAAAACGGTTATATAGGTGGTTATGACACTAAAAAGGAGAGCGGCGGTTTCGGGATGTTGCGGATCTATCTTAAGTATGCGGATACGAAACGTGCCGTCATCACCGATATCCAGAGGGTGAGTAAACCTGGCCGGCGCGTCTATGTAAGAAGCGAAAAAATACCAAAGGTATTAAATGGGTATGGAATGGCCATTCTTTCTACATCCAGAGGTATTGTGACGGACAAGGATGCCAGACAATTGAACGTTGGTGGCGAGATTCTCTGTAATGTCTGGTAGATGGCAGATTCAGAGCGTGCAAAATAAATGGAGATTTGTTCATGTCAAGAATAGGTAAAAGGCCCATTTTGATGCCGTCCGGTGTCAAAATCATCCAGAGCCAGGCGAATCTCAGCGTGCAGGGGCCAAAGGGGACACTGTCCATGGAGATTCCGCAAGGTGTTGAAGTGGCGCTGGAGGATAATGCCATCGTTGTCAAAAAAACGTCCGACGACCGGAGAGCCAGGGCCTATCATGGGCTCATCAGAACGCTGGTGAGCAACATGATCACGGGGGTGAGTGCGGGCTTTGAAAAAAAGCTGGAGATCTCCGGTGTCGGTTACCGCGCAGAAGCCATCCAGGACAAGCTCAGGCTGGTGGTCGGATATTCCAGTCCGTCGGAGTACGCCATTCCGCAGGGAATCGCGATCAGGGTTGATAAGCTGGTGAATATCGTCGTATCCGGCATAGATAAACAACTGGTAGGGCGCGTCGCTTCTGAGATCAGGGCCTTGAGAAAACCGGAACCATACAAGGGCAAAGGGATTCGGTATGCCGGTGAACAGATCAGACGAAAAGTGGGTAAATCAGTCGGGAGTTAATCGAAAAAGATACCAGGCTGATGGATCATGAGGGTGATCCGCAGGCTGGTGCGATCATATGGACGAGGTAGAACATTGGCATCGAAGAAAATTGAAAAGATCAGAGTGAAGCGGGCAAAAAGAGTAAGGGCCAGGATGTTTGGGACAGACACAAAGCCGCGCCTTTGTCTGTTCAGAAGCGCCAATCATATTTATGCGCAGGCCATTGCTGATGATTCGGAAAAAACACTCGCAGAGGCCTCGACACTGAGTAAAGAACTGCGTGAGACGCTGTCCGGTTTGAAAAAAGTGGATCAGGCAAGGGAAGTCGGAAAATGCGTGTCGAAACGATTGCTGGCAATCGGCGTGGAACACGTCGTATTTGATCGGGGACGTTATCTCTACCATGGGCGCGTGAAAGCGCTTGCGGACGCGGCCAGAGCATCGGGGTTAAAATTTTAGAAAAGGTTTTCTTATATAACGAAACGGTGTGAAGGACATGATGGCTGGAAAAGAAAAAATGGAAGAATTTGATCTGCTTGACAGGGTCATCGCGATTAACAGAACCGCTAAGGTGGTCAAGGGAGGACGGCGTTTCAGGTTCAGTGCCGTTGTGGTTGTTGGCGATGGCAGTGGCGCTGTCGGCGCCGGACTCGGTAAAGCACACGAAGTGCCGGAGGCAATCAGAAAGGGTACGGAGCAGGCCAAGAAAAACATGACTAGGGTGGCTGTTTCGAACAGGACCATTCCCTATGAAGTCATCGGACAGTATGGAGCCGGCAAGGTTCTGCTGAAACCGGCCTCAGAGGGAACGGGACTGATTGCGGGCGGGGCTGTTCGTGCCGTGCTCGAAGTTGCCGGTGTACACAATATATTAACCAAGTGCCTTGGATCCCATAATCCGCATAATCTGGTTAAGGCGACCATTGATGGTCTCCGCCAGCTTAGAAATCCGAATGATATTGCAATGATGAGAGGAATGCGCCTCGCAGATATAAAACGCGCTGAATAGATGAGGTGGTTTGTGCCAAAAAAACTCAGAATAACACTGATTAAAAGTCATATCGGGCGGCCGGAGTCACAGCGAAAGGTTCTGGCCGGAATGGGTCTCGGCAAGCTGAATCGTTCAGTTTTGCTGGAGGATACCCCCGAGGTCAAGGGGATGGTCAAAAAAGTCTGTCACCTGGTCTCCATGGAAGAAGCCAAGGGGGATGAAATATGAATCTGGGCTCATTAAAACCACCGGCAGGTTCCAGAAAAAAGCGAAAAAGGGTTGGTCGCGGGGATGCCTCCGGGCATGGGGGGACGTCCTGCAAGGGCCACAAGGGTCAGAATGCACGTTCCGGAGGCGGAACGAGGCCGGGCTTTGAGGGAGGGCAAATGCCTTTGGCAAGAAGACTGCCGAAAAGGGGCTTCCGCAATATCTTCCGTAAAAATGTTATTGCCGTTAACGTTGAGCAATTAAATAAATTTCCCGCAGGATCTGTCGTCGACGCGGAGAGTCTGATCCGGGCCGGTCTCGTAAATAGAAAATTCGACGGGATCAAGTTGCTGGGCAGAGGGATCATTGATTATCCCCTGTCTGTGAAGGTGGACATGGTCAGCCAAGGGGCCAGAACCAAAATTGAAGCCGCCGGCGGGTCAATCATAGAGGTCATCTGATTTGTTAGGCGGATTAAAAAATATCTCCAAGATACCGGAGCTGCAGAAGCGGATTATTTTTACCTTTCTGATGCTTATCGTTTATCGGATCGGCGCCCATGTCACGACGCCGGGGATAGATACGGCAGCGCTTGCCGCTTTTTTTGCGCAGGCGAAGGGATCCTTGCTGGGGCTCTTTGACATGTTTGCCGGCGGCGCCTTGAGCAATTTATCCGTCTTTGCGCTGGGGATCATGCCTTATATCAGCGCATCCATTATCTTGCAGTTACTGACGGTTGCTTTTCCCTACCTTGAAAAATTATCCAAGGAAGGCGAGGCCGGCAGAAGAAAGATTACCCAGTACACGCGTTATGGAACGGTTATTCTCAGCATCGTACAGGGATTTGGCATTGCCATCGGTCTGGAAAACATGGCCGGTCCGACGGGGGTATCCATTGTCATTGATCCCGGCTGGGCCTTTAGAATGATGACGGTGATTACCCTGACAGCCGGCACGGCCTTTATCATGTGGGTCGGTGAACAGATCACGGAAAAGGGGATCGGCAACGGTATTTCCCTGATCATATTTGCCGGGATCGTGTGCCGGGCTCCGGAGGCGATTATCAGCACGTTCTCCCTGATGTCTGCGGGGGAAATGGGTATTTTTGCCATCCTCATTCTCAGTGTCATGATGATCGCCGTGGTGGGTGTCATCGTATTTGTGGAAAGCGGTCAGCGGCGGATTCCGGTTCAATATGCAAAGCGGATTGTGGGAAGAAAGATGTACGGCGGTCAAACGACCCACCTGCCATTGAAAGTGAACACGGCAGGGGTGATTCCGCCCATTTTTGCGTCTTCCATCATCATGTTTCCCGCGACCATTGCGAATTTTATTCCCCATACCTGGATGAAGGCCGTCGCCGATGCCCTGGTACCGGGACGCATCGGGTATGAACTGCTCTATGTCGCCTTTATTGTTTTTTTCTGTTACTTTTATACGGCGGTGACTTTTAATCCTGTTGACGTGGCCGACAATATGAAAAAGTACGGCGGCTACGTGCCCGGGATCCGACCGGGAAAGAAGACGGCGGAATACATTGATGACGTGCTGACCCGACTGACGTTCAGCGGCGCGATTTACGTTTCGGCCGTCTGCGTCCTTCCCAGCATTCTGATCGGTTATTTTAACGTGCCCTTTTATTTTGGGGCACGGCCCTGTTGATCGTTGTCGGGGTCGCCCTCGATACGGCGGGCCAGATCGAAACGCACCTGCTGACCCGGCAATATGAAGGATTTATGAAGAAAGGGCGGATTGCCAGGCGACGCTGAATAACGCCACCAGAGAGAAGGTTATATCACAATGATTATCCTCAAACGGCCTGAGGAAATCGA
>CAYXQK010000146.1:0-10554 GCA_964467445.1 uncultured Syntrophaceae bacterium | reverse complement strand
GTCATTTCCACTCCCGGGGTATGACGATATTCCGGATGGCCCGGGGTTTTGCTTCCCCATTGCCGGAAGGATTGCAGATCAGACAATTCGAGATCATAGCCGGTTAAATACAGCAGGGCGTACAGCAGCATGGAGGCGTGTCCCGAGGAGAGAATGAAACGGTCCCGGTCCGGCCAGTGAGGATCAACAGGGTTGTGTTTGAGATGACGGGTCCAGAGGGTGTAGGCGACGGCGGCCGCCCCCATGGGCATCCCCGGATGCCCCGATCTGGCCTTCTCGATGGCGTCTGCGGCAAGAAAGCGGATTGTATTGATACATCGGTGCTCAAGGGCTTGCGGGTCAGACATTTTTTAGCGCTCCTTCAGGTCAAGTTGATCCGGGAGACGGATCTGGCGTTTTCCTTATACCAAGGCGCTTATTATGACAAGAAAATTGACGCCGCCTGAAAGAACTGTCATGAAACTTGATTTAACGGCTTAAATAGTGTACGCGGTATCCGTGGCCTCGGGTCTTGCCAACAATAGTTTGATGATTATATTCAACCCACATTAAACCAAAATGGAGGATAAAACATGGCTAAATCAATCAAAGGATCACAGACGGAGAAAAATTTGCTGGCCGCCTTTGCCGGCGAGTCCCAGGCAAGAAACCGGTACACCTATGCCGCCAGCGCCGCCAGAAAAGAGGGATTTGAGCAGATCGCCAACATTTTTGCGGAAACGGCGGAAAACGAGAAGGAACACGCCAAGATTTTCTTCAAGCACCTGGAAGGCGGCGAGGTGGAGATCACGGCCGGTTATCCTGCCGGTGTAACCGGGAACACGAAGAGCAATCTGGAAGCCGCCGCCGCCGGTGAAAAGATGGAGTGGACCACGCTTTACAAGGACTTTGCGGGCACCGCCAAAAAGGAAGGCTATGCCGAGGTGGCCCGGTCCTTCGAGCAGATTGCCAAGGTGGAACAATTCCACGAGGGCCGCTATCGGAAACTCATCGAGAATGTGGTCAAGGGCGAGGTCTTCAAGAAAAAGGCAAAAGTCAAGTGGCACTGCATCAACTGCGGATATGTCATCGAGGGAACGGCGCCGCCGAAGGCCTGCCCCGCCTGCCTGCATCCTCAGGCACACTACGAAGTCCTCGCAGAGAATTTCTGAGTTTTTTCAAATATTTGCAAAAAATACTGTTTCATTGATCCCCTCCCCCCGCGGGAGGGGATCTTTATTTTTCCTTCGTTTTTTCCGCCAGCCGTGACACCCGCCTCGCATGTGCCTCCCGGTTTCGCCGTCTTTCTTCTTCTGTCTCCAGGACCAGCCCGGGCAGCGGTGTGGGTCGGCTGTTTCGGTCCAGCGCCACAAACGTCAGATAGGCGGATGCCGTATGGCGCCTCTCGCCGGTCAGGAGATTTTCGGACTCCACCCGGACCCCTACTTCCATAGAGGTTCTCCCGACGTAATTCAGGCTGGCCCGCAGCGTCATAAAATCTCCGACAAAAACGGGATAGTGAAAGTCCAGCCGGTCAATGGAGACCGTGACGGCATTGGATCTCGCATGCCGGAAAGCAACCACGCCCGCCGCAGTGTCAATGAGCTTCATGATCACACCGCCATGGACATTTCCAGCGGGATTTGCATCCTGGGGGTTCATCTGCTGTGCCATGATGACACTGCTTTCTCCGACTGTTTTCTCTGTCATGTTTACTCTCCTGAATGAATCTGCAAATGAAAAAGGGGTCCCTGCGCAATTCTCACGACCGGCAGGACTTCTCAGGGCAAGCCAGGCCACAGGCGGCGGCGCCGATGAGGGCGTCTCCGGTCTGGAAAATCACATGAACGGGCATGCTTGAAACCAGATCGGACATGCGTCCCTTGTGTCGGAAGGCCTCCATGAACGGCCCTTTCTGCAAAAAAGGCAGGATCCGTCGCGGAATCCCGCCGGCCAGATAGACACCGCCGGTCGCCATCACCTTCAGCGCAAGATTCCCCGCTTCCGCCCCCAGTATGGACGCAAAAAGATCCAGCGTCTGCGCACAAAGATCGCAGGAGTTGTCCTGATCCATGGCCGCCGCGATGATGACCGGCGTCCGATCCTGCGCCTGATTCAATTTTTCAGACAGCCAGGCGGGTTCCTCGCCGCAGGTGTGATCCTTGAGGAACTCATAAATACGGGGCAGCCCGCCGCCGGAACAGACGCTTTCCCAGCTGACGTGGCTTCCCTGCTTCTGCAAAACACGCAGCATTGAAATTTGCAGAGCGTCGCCCGGCGCGAAGTCCGCGTGGCCCCCTTCCGAGGCGCGCGCATGATAACGCGAACCATCCCAGATTGAAAATGCTTCCCCCAGACCCGTGCCCGGGGCGATGACGGCGATGTTGCCGCGGGAGCCGGGTTGACCCTCGTTGAGCGTCAGCAGATCGGCCGGCTTCAACAGCGGAACTGCGCTGGCTGTGGCTTCCAGGTCGTTGATGATTTTAACCGTGGAAAAGGCAAATTTATCCCGCAGTTGTTTTTCGCCGATGATCCAGGGCAGATTGGTCATACGGGCCTGGCCGTGAATAACCGGTCCGGCCGCACCGATACAGGCGCTTATTCTCCGCAGGCTGAAGCCTGCTTCTGCCGATCGGGCAAGAAATTCCGCGACAATGCTCTCGAAGTCCGCATACCTGGCATTCTGGAATTGGATCTCAAACAGGGGCTGCCGCGGCCCCCGGTCTTTCGAGAAGATCCCCATCCGTGTTTTTGTCCCGCCTACATCGCCGGCTAAAATCATGATTCGCCCTGCGTTTCCCCATGGAGCCATGTCAGATATTCCCGGCTGCCCTGCAAAATGGGCAAGGCGATGATCTCCGGTGTTTCGTAGGGGTGATTGGCCCTGATGACTGCTTCCACGGCACCGTAGAGGCCTTCCCGGGTTTTGATGTGACACTGCCACTCCTCGGCACGCTCGATGTTCTCTTTCCACCGGTAAATGCTCAGGACGGGGCCGACAATCTGGACACAGGCAGCCAGTCTCTTTTCAATGAGTATCCCGGCGATCTTTTCAGCGTCCTGCTGCTTTTCGGTCGTGGTCATGACCTGGATGGCAGATTCCATGATCTGATTCTCCATCTTCATAACTCCATTTTAAAAAATATACTATCTCGTTGAAAAATTTGTGCAGGCATGCATCATGATGGCGGCGGCCTGCGGCAGGCTCAGAGATTCCGCATCTCCCGCCCCCGGTATGCGCCAGCGCTCATCGGTCAGATCAAGCAGATGCTGAGGCAGGCCGTGACTCTCGCTCCCCAAAAGCAGGGCGGTCTTTCCCGTGCAGGAATGAGGGTCAACACCATTGCGGACGTCACTGCCCACCAGGCGGAAGGACGCTTTGAAGCCCGGCAGGATCGCGCGAAAATCAACATTGGCGATCAACGTTAAATGAAAAAGGCTCCCCATGGCCGTCCGGACCACCTTGGGATGCGTATAATCGACGGATCCGGTGCTGAGCAGGACCGTCTTGAATCCGAACCAGTCCGCCGTCCGCAGCAGGGCCCCAAGATTGTTGGGATTATTGATCTCATGGAGCAGCAGCAGGCGATCGTTTCGGATGACCTGTGGATCAGAGATAGCCGGCATCGCCGGAACGGAAGCCACCGCCATGATTCCTTCAGGGCTTTTATCCTGGCTCAGCCGATGCCATTCCTTTCCATCCAGACGATAGGCATCCATTTTCCCGGAGACGGCAGACACCACTTTCGCGAATGGGTCCTCCTTGCCTGACAGGATCAGCAAGGCCTTTACTTCCCATGCGCTCTCCAGGATGCCCTCCACCACTTTGACGCCCTCGACCAGAAAGAGCTTTTCCTGTTTCCGGGCCCTGGCCTGGTCCAGGCTCATCCATAATTTCAACTGTGATTTCGATGGCTTCAATAATATCATGACTGGCCCCCGCCGCAGCGCTTGGCGCTCATTCCATTGATGCTCAGGCTTTGCGGGCCCGGCGTCCGGTGTTTTTACCGCGCTTTTTCAGCGCCAATTCATGGCCCACGGCGTAATGCCGCCAGATCAGAATTGCTGCGCCTGCGGCCATCATCAACAAACAAAGGGCCTGTCCCGTGGTCAGCGACACCCAGATGAACCCGACATGTCCGTCCGGCTCCCGATAGAATTCAATGAAGAAACGAACCAGTCCATAACCCATCAGATAAAGCGCGAGCAGAAAGCCGTCAAAAGGACTCCTTTTCCGGATCGTCCAGAGAACGGCAAAGAGCGCCAGGCCTTCAAAAAATGCCTCATAGAGCTGGGAGGGATGTCTGACGACCTGCAGCGGATCGAGGGGGAAGATCATGCCCCAGGCGGCGGTGGTCGCCCGGCCGTAGAGTTCCCCGTTGATGAAGTTTCCGATCCGGCCGAAGGTATAACCCAGCGGAATGGCCGGAGCGAAAAGATCGGCAAGGCGCCAGAAGTTGATCTGACGCCGGTGGCAGAAGATCAGTGCTGCGACCAGGACGCCGATGGCCCCGCCGTGATAAGACATGCCGCTGATGCCCACAAAGCGGATACCGTTTGTAAAATCGAAGGGCAGGATGATTTCCAGGGGATGGCCCAGATAGTATGAAAAATTATAGAACAGGACATAGCCCAGACGGGCGCCGATGATCAAGCCGAGGATAATCCAGACGCAACAATCCTGGATCGTTTCCGCCGTATAATTGAAGTGCTCCTTTTTTATCCGGGACATGACCAGGAGATAGGTCAGGGCAAAGGCCACGAGATACATGAGGCTGTAATAGCGGATCTGAAAGGCCCCAAATTCAAGCAGGTTCGGACTGATCCGGGCGGGAAGGTGTTGCCAGTCGCTGAACATGTCAGTACGATTCCCCTTTCAGGTCCTCAACGTAGAGCTGCGCCGCATAGGCCGCCGTCGCCCCGTCGCCGCAGGCTGTGACGACCTGCCTGAGGAGCTTGCGCGTGCAGTCGCCGCCGGCGAAGATGCCTTTTGCCGATGTCTGCATGTTCGCGTCCACCAGAATATGGCCGCCCTGGTCCAGTTCGACAAGGCCGCGGGCCATGTCCGTATTGGGAATGAGTCCGACAAAGATGAAAATGCCTTCTGCCGGGATGATGCGGGTTGCGGATGTTTTGACGTCCCTGATCCGGACGCTCTGAACCCCTTCGGGACCGATAATTTCATCGACGACGGCGTTCCAGGCAAACGCGATTTTCGCGTTTGCAAAGGCCCGTTGCGGCAGGACACCGGTTGCCCGCAGTCGGTCACGGCGGTGGACAACAGTCACCTTGCTGGCAAAATGGGTAAGAAAAATGGCCTCCTGAACCGCCGTGTTGCCGCCGCCGACGACCACGACCTCCCTGTTCCGGAAAAAGGGGCCGTCGCAAGTCGCACAGAAGGAGACCCCCTTGCCGATGAAGGCTTCTTCTCCGGGCACACCCAGGCGCCGCCAGTGCGCCCCCGTAGCGATGATCACGGCAAGCGCCTCATGATGCCGTTCGCCGGCGTGAATGACCCAACCTTGCACATCCCCCCATTGACGCTGCTCGATGGATTCGACATCGCCGGCGGCTGAAATCATGCCGAACTGCAGGGCCTGCTTCTTGAACTTTTCGATCAGATCGAATCCGTTGACACCTTCCGGGATACCCGGATAATTTTCAATGAGATCCGTCACGGTGATCTGGCTGACCGTGGACGACCCTTCCAGCAGCAGCGTCTTGAGCCCGGCGCGTGCGCCGTAAAGACCGGCCGTGAACCCGGCGGGCCCCCCGCCGATAATCACAAGATCGTGGACATGATCGGGAATATTTTTTTCTACCATCGCTGTCAAGGACACCTCCCTTCCCTGTCGCCGCCCCGGCGACCCGGGTCTGTCTTTCTTTAAACGACAAGGAGGCTCTTTGTAAAGCTTAAAAAAGGGGGCATCTCCGGATTCCCCGTTGCCGGAATTTTGCTTTTTCGACCGGGTGTGCTATGGTAAAAATCATGCAACCACGAATCATTCCCCGGAAGGAACACCGGATATCCCGAAAGCAGGTCAGTCCGAATGTCCTGCGCACGCTCTACCGGCTTCGTGACAACGGCTTCATTGCTTACCTGGTCGGGGGGTGTGTCCGCGACCTGCTCCTGGAGCGGACCCCCAAGGACTTCGACATCGCCACAGACGCCGCACCCGGTCAGATCAAACGGCTCTTTCGCAACTGCCGTCTCGTCGGCCGCCGTTTCAGGTTGGCCCATCTCCACTTTCAGGACGAAATCCTGGAAGTTTCCACGTTCCGGGCTGCCGCCCCCTCCGATGAAGCGGACACGGAAGAACCGGGTCCAGATAACGGTCCCCCCCGTCACCTCAAGGACTGGGACGGAATGGTTCTCCGTGACAACGTCTTCGGCACGCCGGAAGAGGATGCCCTCCGCCGTGATTTCACGATCAACGCCCTTGCCTACAATATCGCAGATTATTCGGTGATTGATTACTCGACCGGACTGAGCGACCTCCACAAGCGGCTCCTTCGTCCCATCGGCGACCCTTATGTACGGTTTACGGAAGACCCGGTGCGCATGCTCCGCGCCGTTCGTTTTGCCGCATCCCATGACCTTGTCATCGAACCTGCCACGTGGGAGATCCTCTGTGAGCTGTCCTCCACTATTTCCCGCGCTTCACCGGGAAGACTCTACGAAGAGATTCTGAAACTCTTCCTGCTTGGCTCTGCGCGACCGGTTTTCGGCCTCATGCACATAAGCGGACTCCTTGCCGCCCTTTTCCCAGGGCTCAATCATTGGCTCAGTGGAAGCAGCCATCACCTGACCCTCCTGCACAAAAATCTTGAATGCCTCGATCGGCAATGCCGAAGCGGAACACCGCCATCCCCCTCGCTCTTCTTCACCGCATTCTTCGGTCCCAGCCTGGAGGAAGCGGTGCTGGTACGCCAGCGGGACGGCATCCCCCATCAGCAGGCACTGAATGCCGCGTGTACCGCTTCCATGGAAGAGTTCTGCAAGACCGTGAGCATCCCCGGACGGGTCGGCAATCAACTGCGCGGCATCCTCGCCATGCAGCCCTCCCTGCATAGAAAGCCGCCGCGAAGGCCCTTACGCCTGGTCAACAGACCTGAGTTTGCAGACGCCCTGGCGTACCTGCGTCTCGCGGCGGAAGCGAGAGGGGAACATCGAGCCGTTCTGGAATGGTGGGACGCCTTCCTTTCAGGGGTCCCTTCCGCAATCCGGTCAGAACCGCCCACCGATGACGCCCCGGCAAAACGACGGAGAAAGAGGCGACGCAGACAGCGCCCCGCCGCTCCGGCTGCCGCGTGACCTCGGGCGTTTGAGGGCGCACATTGCACTGCAACACTTCCCGTCCTGGGCAGCAAGGATTTGAAATCAGCGACGGGTTTTGGGAGGGTGCTTCCGCACGGAAAAGCCGAAATGGCCCAGGCAGCGGCCAAGTTCGAAATATTGACCGTGTGCAAACGCGAGCAAGCCGCCTTTCTCCACGCGGAGCCGTCCCTTCGTGTCGAGCAGTGTGGAAGAAACCTGCACGGCAACCACCTCCGCCACAAACATCGTGTGCGAACCCAGGTTCAGGAATGTCTGCACCCGGCATTCGATGTTGAGCAAACACTCCGTAATGATCGGGCAGCTCACTTTCAATGCCTTCGCCGGCGTTAACCCCATATCGGCGAACTTGTCTACATTACGGCCGGAAACCGTCCCGCACCAGTCCACCGCCTTCGCCTGCCGAGGGGAGGGGATATTCACCACAAACTCATGCGTGGCCTGGATAATTGCATGAGAATACCGTTCGGGACGGACGGAGATCGACAGCATGGGCGGATCACTGCACACATTTCCCGCCCAGGCAATCGTGATCAGGTTCGGTTTCCAGTCCTGTGTCCCGCCGCAACTTACCAAAACCACCGGAACAGGCCATAGCACGTTTCCGGGTTTCCATGATTGTTTTTTGATGCGCTCGCTCTTCACCATGGTACGGTTTCCTCCTGTCTGCATACGGTCAGAGATACGCCATTATGGTCTATGATTGCGAAGGAGTCAATAGATGAGGGGGCAGCCGCAGTTATTAGCCATCCGCATTACTGGAATACACAACGCCCGTACTTGTGACAAGGGGATGGAGTTTTGACATTTGAGTCAATTCTGCTTGACAGTCTCCGTTCGATTGCCTATGGTCACGACACTTTTAAAAGGAGAAAAGGACATTGAAAAATCCTCTGCACTTATTGATGAATCCGAAATCCGTCGCCACCGTCGGCGCCGGCAACAATCCCGAAAAAATGGGGACCCTGCAGGCCCTGAGCATCATCAAGGACGGCTATCGGGGCAAATTCTATCCCGTTCATCCCACGGACAAGGTCGTTCTGGGCCACAAGGCCTATGCCTCTGCCCTGGACCTGCCGGAGCCGCCTGATCTGGTGATGCTCGTGGTGCCGACCAAGCAGGTGATCCCCGTGCTGGAAGATTTTGGTAAAATCGGGACCCGGCGGGCCATCGTCATCACGGCGGGCTTCAAGGAAACCGGTGCGGAAGGCCGGTCCATGGAGGATCGCCTCAACGAAGTCGCGGATCGCTACGGGATCCGCTTCCTGGGACCCAACTGCATGGGGATGCTCAACACGCAACTCTCGCTCAACCTCACGGTGGCCCATTTGACCGGAAAACCCGGGTCTCTGGGAATGGCCTCCCAGAGCGGAACGTATGTCACACAGACGCTGGCCTATCTGCGCAAAAGGGGCATCCGGTTGAGCAAGGCCATCAGCGTCGGCAATGAGGCCAATATCAACATCGTCGACGCGCTGGAGTATCTGGGCGAGGACGAAGATACGAAGTCCATTATCCTCTATATCGAAGGCATCCGCGACGGCCGCCGTTTCATCGAAGTCGCCCGGAAGATCACGCCGCATAAACCGGTACTGGCCCAGTACGTGGGCGGAACCGGCGCGGGTGCCCGCGCGGGCATGAGTCACACGGGTGCCATGGCCGGACCGGATTTCCTCTATGAAGGCATTTTCAAACAGGCCGGCGTGATTCGGGTGCATACCATTGAAGACCTCTACAGCCACGGGTGGGCCCTGGCCGCACAGCCGCCCCTGCGCGGCCGCAGAATCGGCGTCATGACCAACTCCGGCGGTCCGGGCACGGCCATTTCCCATCATGCCGACCTGGGCGGTCTGGACGTGCCGCGCTACTCCGAGGAGCTGCAAAGTCGGATCCGTCCGTTGATCCCGGGGCATGCCTCCAGCGCCAATCCCGTTGACCTGACCTTTCACCTCGACATGCAGTTGTTATCCACCAAAATCCCGGACATGATCATGCAGAGCGGCGAGGTGGACGGCGTGATCCTGCATGGTGCCATGAGTACGGGCTTCATGCGGGAAGTTTATCCCCATCTGCGGGAATTGCTCAACGATATCAATGAAGATCAATATCTCCAGAGGTTCCGCAAGGATCTGACCGAAACAGTCCTGCTGCCAAGAAAATTCGGGCTGCCGCTTCTGGTTTCTTCATTTTTTGACGCCGAGGACGAATACACGCGCGCCTACCAGGACAACGACATCCCCGTCTTCGATTCCCCGGAAAAGGCCGCCCGGGCCATGGCGTCATTCCTGAGACACAAGGAGATCCGGGACAGAAAGATGACGGTCCCGTCCGCCGTTCCGGACCGCAGCGATGCGGCCGCGCAGATCATCGGCAAGGCGCTTGAAAACGGGCAGCAGGCCCTCGACGAATTCCAGGCCAAACAGATTCTGTCGCTGTACGGCATCCGGGTTACCCGGGAAAGCCTGACGATGACGGCAGACGACGCCGTGCAGGCCGCCTGCAAAATCGGTTATCCGGTCGCGGTGAAGGCTTGTTCCTGGAAAATCATGCACAAGACGGGGAAAGGATTGATCGCCTTGAATCTTCAGACGGACGAAGAGGTCCGTCGCGGCCTGCGGTCAATCCGGCAGGCAGTCGGCTCCGACGTCCCGGTTCTGATCCAGGAAATGGTATCCGGATCCCGCGAGTTCGTCGCCGGAATGACCCGCTTTCCCGGATTTGGCCCCTGTGTTTTGTTCGGCCTGGGCGGTGTACTGACGGAAGTACTGAAAGATACGACGTTCCGGTCGGCGCCTTTAAGCACCGCCGAAGCGCAAGAGATGTTGACGGATATCCGGGCCAAAAAGCTGGTCGGTGAGTTCCGGGGCATGCCGGCTGTGGATACAACCGCGCTCGCCGGGATCCTGCAGGGAGTCGGGTTTATCGCCCTGCTGCATCCGGAGATTGCGGAAATCGACCTGAATCCGATCATCATCACCGGGTCAGAGCCTGTCGTGGCCGACGCATTATTTGTGCTGGGATGATTTTAGAAAACGTGTTTCAACCAGATCAACCAGGCCGCCGATATTGTTGATGTCCAGGCAGGGGACTTCTGCCACGAGCGGCCGGTCGCTGCAAACGGCAATAAGGTTATCCGCGGGTGAACAGAGCAGTCCCTGGTTCATCTGGCTGCGGTTGACCTCGATCTTCGGGAAGGGGTTTTTCTTGAAACCCTCGGACAGGACGATATCGACATCCCG
>CAYXQK010000145.1:0-10239 GCA_964467445.1 uncultured Syntrophaceae bacterium | reverse complement strand
TGCTCGATATCACACACAAAGCCCCTGATTTTATCAGGAATCGCTTTCCTAATATTTATCAGCAATGCCTCCAATATGGAATTGACATGACCAGCGACCCGATTCCCGTCGTTCCTGCCGCGCATTATCTCTGCGGCGGCGTTTCTGTGAATGCCTACGGAGAAACCAATGTTGAACGGCTTTTTGCCTGTGGCGAGGTTTCCTGTACCGGGCTGCACGGCGCCAACCGACTGGCCAGTAATTCGCTGCTGGAAGCGGTGGTTTTCGCCAACCGGTCCTTTCTGAGGATATCCGACCTGCTTCAGGACATCCGTGAGGACGCGACGCCCATCCCTCCCTGGGATCCGCGCGGCGCGACCGAAAGCGATGAGTCGATTGTGGTCTCCCATAACTGGGATGAAATCCGCATGTGTATGTGGAATTACGTGGGCATTGTCCGGTCCGACAAGAGGCTGGAGCGGGCGGCCCGGCGCATCGACATGATTCATCGTGAAATTGACGAATATTACCGGAACTTTATCGTCACGCGGGACCTTCTGGAGCTGCGCAATATTGCGACGGTGGCGGCGCTGATCATCCACTGCGCCCGGATGCGGAAAGAAAGCAGGGGGCTGCATTATAATCTTGATTACCCTGAGAAAAACGATGCGGCGGGGCTTAGAGATACCGTAATTTTAAAAGACAAGGCGGCGCTGCATTGGTTGTCGTCCGTCAGCCTGTAATTCCATTTCTAAATCAAAGCGCTATCTTTGATTTAGAAATGGGAAAGAGATGAATTCTGACAAACGATGCGGGACCGATAAAAAGTGGCTACCATTCCAGCTCCACCCGGGCCAGCACGCTGGTCATAACGAGTTTAAGGGGTTTTCTGGACGGATCGCCCCGATCCACGTCAAGACCTTTCAGGGGCTTGAACTTCAGGCTGTAGAAGTTCCCGTAATATTTATTAATATAGGGATAAAAGGCCTCCGTAACGGTCGTGATTTTGTCAATCCGCCGAATCTCCACGGGATCTTCCCGCCTGCCCTGATCATCGATGATAAAAACGGTCCAGGCGGAGTTCCGTTTGTCAAAATCGTTCGCTTCCTTTTCCGGGATGTAGGCGTAAAAGAGGAATTCCGTGAAATCGGAGGCCAGGCCCTCCTGTGTTTCTTCCCATTTCTTTTTCTCCGCCGGGCCCAACGGATAGATCCGCTCATATTCCTTTATGTAGGCCCTGTTGAATGTCTGGCTCTTCAGGGTTGAAGTGATGGTGACCTTCGTCTCAAACTGGGAGTGAACCGTCTTCGTCCGCGTCCATGTATTCAGTACAGCCTGGTATTCGTCCGACAGACCTTTCTCTTTGGCCATATCGACGTATCCCTGAAGGTAGCTGCAACCCGTAAAGCCCAACAGCAAAATAGATAAAACAATGCCCGCGATGCCGTTCATTCGAGATCACCGAAAACCCTTTTAAAAATAAAATTGATCTGTCCCAGGAAATTTTCCACTCTAAAAACGGCGTCAAGCTCCCGCCGGTTTATGCACGCCATCACACCCCTGTCTTTCATGAGCAATTGTTTGAATTCCTTTCCCTTATCCCAGGACTGCATCGCATGTTTCTGGACGATGGCATAGGCGCCTTCCCGGGACATCCCTTTTTCAATCAGCTTCAACAGAACCATTTGTGAAAAAATAACACCGCGGGTCATGTCGAGGTTGGCCAGCATCCGGTTGGGATACACCACCAGTTTCTCTACCAGCCCGGCAAAGCGGCTCAACATAAAATCCAGGAGGATCGTCGCATCCGGCCCGATGACCCGCTCCACGGAAGAATGGCTGATGTCCCGCTCATGCCAGAGAGCCACATCCTCCAGGGCCGCGAGGGCATAGGCCCGCATCAGGCGCGCGAGGCCGGAAATATTTTCGGACAGGACGGGATTGCGCTTATGCGGCATGGCCGAGGAGCCCTTCTGCCCGGGCGAGAAATATTCTTCCGCCTCACGGACTTCCGTCCGCTGGAGCAATCTGATTTCCTGGGCAAATTTGTCAAGGGATGAGGCGATAATGGCCAAGGTGCAAAAATATTCGGCATGACGGTCCCGCTGGACGATCTGGGAAGAAACGGGCGCCGGTTTCAGTCTCAGCTTCCTGCAGACGTACTCCTCTACGGCCGGATCAATAAATGAGAACGTTCCGACCGTTCCTGCAATTTTCCCATACGCAATGGCTTCGCGTGCCCGGACGAGGCGTCCCCGGTTCCGCACCATTTCCTGATACCACAAAGCCATTTTCAGTCCGAAGGTAACGGGCTCGGCGTGAATGCCGTGCGACCGCCCGATCATCACGGTGTCTTTGTAAGCAAGGGCTTTTGCTTTCAGCGCTCCCAGAAGCTGGTCGATATCTTCCATGAGGATATCCGCCGCTTCTTTGAGAAGGACGGCAAGAGACGTGTCTAAAATATCCGACGAGGTCAGTCCCATATGGATGAAACGTCCGTCCTGGCCGACTTTCTCGGTCACCGAAGTCAGAAAGGCAATGACATCATGCTTGGTCGTCTTTTCGATCTCATCAATCCTGTTAATGTCGAAAGCGGCCTTTTTCTTGATATTCCGCAATGATTTTGTCGGAATAGTTCCCAGCCTGGCCATGGCCTCACAGGCCAGAAGCTCGATATCCAGCCACTTCCGGTAGCGATTCTCCGGACTCCAGACCGCGCTCATCCGTTCTCTCGAATATCTTGAAATCACTGTTAACTCCCGAAAATATATCGTTTACTTTTTTTGCCAAATCCGATAGAGGCGCCCCCGGCTATTTTTTCGGATAACCCACGGATTGCGCAAGGATGATCCTCTGCTCCGGCCTGAGTTTCATGATATTGGCCAGCGCTGCCCTGTCGATGCCTCCCCGTACAACCGTCGCCAGGCCCTCCGATGCGCAGTAAAGATAAATGTTCTGGCTGATGAAACCCGTATCAGCGGCGGCGTAGAGGTCACGGTCCTCCACGGGTGTCTGAGTCATTCTGGTAAAATCAGCGACAAAAATGAGATTTACGGGCGCATCCTGAATATAAGCCTGCTGGCCGGTCATAGCCCGGATATCCTGCTTCACGACGGGCCGCAATTGTCGTCCTTTGGCGTCAAACAGATAAAGTCCATCCGTTGTGGCCACATAAATATCAATTTCCTGCTGATTCATGGCGGAAGGCGCCGTATGGCCTCCGGAGGCGGGCCGGTTAATCCCGTTGGCCGCCCAGAGGAGATTTGAAAGAACGCGCCGGGGCAACTTTCTCGGACTGAAGGCACGGGACGATTTCCTTTCTTTCAGGACATGCATTAAAGGCCGGCCCGTATCTGATTGAAACTGCATCAGGGGGATGGCTTTCAGATCCTCCGCCATCGTCGCGCCCGGACCTGCCAGCAAAAGTACCGACAGTAAAACAGGTAAGAATGATATTGCCTTCATGGCGCCCTCTTGCGTGAATTTACTTTTTTTCATCCTGTTCCACTTCACTTTCGTGAATCATCGCTGCCTTCGACTCGAGAATTTCCTTGCCCTTCAAGTTGTAGTACCGGGCCATGTCGTAATTGCCGATTGCGTAATAGGCCTTGCTGCAATTGACATAGGCATCCGTATAGGCAGGCTCCTTCATGATGGCTTTTTTATACGCCTCGATGGCTTGCTCATACTGGCCTTTCTGGGCCAGAGCGAACCCGCTGGCGTTGTAATTTATTGCCTCCTGGCTGATTTCTGATTTCATCCCTGAGTAGATGGTTGGCTGAACCGGCTTGCTGCAGGCAGTCATGCCGAGAAAAGCGAACACAAAAATGAAAATACCGATATACCCGCCATATCTTTTCATTGTCCTATCTCCTCCCCCCGTTGGTTTTTTACTGCGTTCCGAATACCCATAACACATTTTTTATTCCCAATACAATAATGAATGACACTTTATCATGGCTGATTTTTTGTCAGATTACAACGTTGCCGGGATCTTAAATCATTGACAATTATCCTGAAATGACATTATGCTGCCAAAAAAGGACAAGGTCGCAGGAGATGTTCCTTCTTAAAAGAATAATTTCCCCGTTATTCTACCCATTGCCACTGTGCCTGATCCTCATGGTCTGCGGACTCTTTCTCTTTTGGTTCACGAAACGGCAAAAAAGCGGCAAGATTCTGGTGTCCATGGGCGTGATCTTCCTGGCCCTGCTGAGCTATGGGGCGATCTCCGATTCCCTGCTGGGGCCGCTGGAAAGGACCTTCCCACCGCTTCTGATGGAAAAAACCTCCGGGCCTGTCCCTTTTGATCAGCCCGTGAAATGGATCGTTGTCCTCGGCGGCGGGCATATCTCCGATCCCGGGCTCCCCATGACCAGCCAGCTTTCATTTGAGTCACTTGCCCGGCTGACGGAAGCCGTGCGCCTCTATCGCAGTTTGCCGAGGACGAAACTCATCCTGTCGGGCGGCGCCGTCTTCGATCCCGTCTCCAACGCCCGGATGTATTTCAAAACGGCCCGCATCATGGACATCCCTGCAAGGGATCTCGTGCTGTCGGAACAGGGCAGGGATACGGAAGAGGAGGCACGCCTTATTGAGAAGATGGTCGGCAAGGATCCCCTGATTCTGGTAACTTCGGCATATCACATGCGCAGAGCGATGGCGTTATTCAAAAAACGGGGGATGGATCCGATCCCGGCGCCGGCGGCGTACCTCGTAAAAGAGCGATCCTATCGCGACCCTGGAGATTTCTTTCCCGCCGCTGGGAACCTGCAGAAGACGCAAATGGCCGTCCATGAATATTTAGGCATCATCTGGTCAAAATTCATAGGGTGGATATAAAACTTGAATTCCATACTTTGAAATGTTAGAGGGTAAAGCCCATATCGACAAAATATTAAATTTCACACGCCACAGGAGAGATGAATGAAAAAGTTTTTTGGAATCTTCCTATGCCTGTCCGTTTTGACACTGATACCGTCAGGATTGACGGCCAAGGACAAGGCAACCGTTGCCGTCCTTCCCTTCGCGGTACACAGCGCGGAAAACATCGATTACGTCCGCCAGGGGATCTGGGATATGCTTGCATCGCGGATTTCCGTCAGTGACAAGATCGAGGTGACCAGCAAGGAAACCGTCCTGGAAGCCCTGAAAAAACAGGAAGGAAAAGAACCGGCGCTGGCCGATGTTTATGAGCTGGGCAAGCGGCTGAACACGGATTATGTGGTCTGGGGCAGCATCACAAAAATCGGCAACAGTTTCAGCGTCGATGGAAAGCTCGTCGACATTGCCGCCCGCAAGTCTTCTGTCGGGGTTTTCACGCAATCCCAGGGCATGGATGACCTCATCCCGAAAATCACCGATTTTGCCCAGCGGATTAACGCCCACATTCTGGGAACTGTTCCGCCGGCGTTAAGCCAGGCAACAGCGCCGGTGGCGCCGGCCGCTGCGCCCTCGCCTCCCCCTACCGCACAATCCACCAAGGAATCGCAGATCATTTCAGGGATGAAGGCCGGCCGCAAGGGGACCTATACCGCCCTGATCAATCCTGATTTCATCACGGGCACCGGCCCACTGGACAAAAAGAATTTCTGGATGAGCGACAGGCGGCCCACGGAGTTCCGGGGCATGGACATCGGGGATGTGAACGGGGACGGCCTGAATGAAACGGTCCTGATTGACGCCAAAACGATCTATATTTATCAGAAAAAGGGGGACGCTTTTACGCTGCTTCAGACCATCAAGGGAAGCGCTTCCGATAATTACATGGCCGTGGATGTCGCGGACATTAATCAGAGCGGAATCAAACAAATTTTTGTAACAAATCTCCGCAGCGAGACGGTTGACAGTTTTGTCCTCGAATACCGGAATGACAAATATGTCAAGATCGCCACCGGAATCCGCTGGTTTTTGAGGGTTATCAACACCTCCGCGGGAACTCCGATGTTGTTGGGACAAGCGAACGGAATTGAAAAACCCTTCGATACAGAGATCCATGAAATCGTCTGGTCCGGCAGCCGTTACATTCAAGGCAAAAAACAGAAAATCCCGCGGGGTCTTTCAGTTTATGGCCTGACCCTTGACACCTTGTCGGAGGGGGGCAAGGACAGGGTTATTGCCCTTAATCAGGACGATTATCTCTGTATATATGAGCCGACGGAAAAACCATTATGGCAGCTCCAGACCTTCGGGGGCAGCGACAGCCTGCTCTGGAAAAGCGATGAGAACTTCGGTGGAAGTAACCTTTATGTGGAAAATAGTCGGGCCTATGAGGACTCTGACAAAAAGACGTTCATCAATTTGAGAATTTTGACCTATGACACGAATAAGGACGGTAAAAGAGAGGTCGTTATCGTGAAGAATATCTCTTCTGCGGCGAGGCTTTTCCAGAACGTCAAACTCTTCAATGCCGCCGAGGTTTATAACCTCAGCTGGGACGGCCTTGGCCTGCTGGAAAACTGGCGCACCCGGAAAATCAACGGTTATGTCGCCGACTACCAATTCAAGGACATCGACAACGATGGTGAGAATGAAGTTGTGCTGGCCCTGGTCCTTTCCACAGGTCCGTCGCTAACGGGCAGAAGCGTGGTGGTAGCCTATAAAATGCAGGCTCAGCAGACGAACGAGCCCACCGGTCAACGATGAAACAAGGGTTGACAAAACCATTATCCTGTCATATGAACGCGCGACCAAAACGGCGGTGTAGCTCAGCCGGTTAGAGCATACGGCTCATATCCGTAGTGTCCGGGGTTCGATTCCCTGCACCTCCACCAGAAGATAAAGCCAGGCCTCACGTCAGGCTTTTTTTATCATGAGTTTATGAACCCGACGATCCTGGAACAAAAAGAACCCTTTCGGCAGGCGGTCATCGAAAAACTGGGGCCTCTTCCCATCGATTTTGCCGAAAAACTGGATTTTATCCATTCCACCCGGCATACATCAGAACGAAATTCGGCGGCCGGCGTGTTGTTACTCCTTCATTTCCGCGAGAATGCCGCTCCTTCCATGTCCGGACGGGGGGAATATTATTTCCAGTTGATCAAGCGTTCCGCCAAGGTCTCCCAACCTGGCGATCTGAGCTGTCCCGGTGGAATGCTCGCGCCCCGGCTGGATGCTTTCCTGATGCCGTTAATTGCCCGTGGACTGATTCCGATTGTAGGCGGGGCTGCAAAAAAATATGTCCGGCAGAGACCACTCGATTCAGTGGAGACCTTGATGCTTCTTCTGACCAGTGCCGTCCGGGAATCATGGGAAGAGATTCGACTGAATCCCTTTAATACGCAATTCCTCGGCCCTCTGCCCTGTCATTCCCTGATCCTCTTCAGAAGAACGATTTTCCCGCTGGTTGCACTGGTCAAAAACACGCCCTCCTATCGGCCCAACCATGAGGTTGAGCGGATTGTGGAAATCCCCGTAACGGCTTTTTTTCAGAAAGAAAATTATGCCCGATATCAGATTAAGGCCGTGGATTCCATCAGACGCGGTGACCAGACATCATGGGAGTTTCCCTGTTTTATCCAGCCTGAGGGAAAAAACGGGCAGGATATCCTGTGGGGAGCCACCTTTCATATCATCCTTCACTTCCTGGAGATTCTTTTTGATTTCGCACTGCCGGATATCAGCTCAAATCCCGTGATCTCAAGAACGCTTCAGCATACATATATTACGGGAAACAAATAGCATGAAACGAATCATGGTCATTTCCGATACCCATGAAGACATGGCGACCATGAGAATGGTCCTGGAGTACCTGAAGGACACACGGGTCGACATGGTCATTCATCTGGGTGATTATTATAACGACCCGGACATGCTGGAAAAAGAAGGCTATCCCCTGATCAAGGTCCCGGGAACCTGGGATCCCCATTATTACGACCGGGCGGTCCCTAACCGCAAATTCATCGAAGTGGCCGGCTGGAAGATGTTCCTGACCCATACGCCCGACTCCCATTATAATGACCTGGCCGATGATCTCAAGCCGGAGATGGTCGTGCACAGCGGTGAAGCGGATATTTTTCTATACGGCCACACACACCTGGCGGAAATCAAACGGCGGAAAGGCGTCATCATGATCAACCCCGGCCATATGAGCTGTGACGAACACCGGGGATGTCCACTGACCTTCGCACTGCTTGACATCAATGAACAGAGCATCTCGGCCAGCCTTTGGCAACTGTTCAGTGACGCCCCTTTCCTGGTCAAGAAATATGAAAAACCATCCCGGTGGCGTGATGAGCGCTTGCACAGGGCAACAAACCGGACTTCTTTTTCTTGACAGGGAGAGGAGTTATTGTCTAACGTGAGTACTATCAGGAGGACTTGATGAACCCGGAAGTTTTTCGCGAATATGACGTCAGAGGCGTTGTCGATCGGGATCTGGATGCGGATTTTGTCCGGACATTGGGAAAGGCGGTCGGCGCCTACGCGCTCCGGCATGAGGTCAGGACCATGACCGTCGGCAGAGACTGCCGCCTGAGTTCGGAAACCTATCTCAACGCCATGATGGAGGGGATTCGCGCAACGGGCATCGATGTCATTGACATTGGGCTTTGCGCAACGGGCATGCTCTACTATTCGATTCGTCACCTGAACACCGACGGCGGCGTCATGGTCACCGGAAGCCACAATCCCCCGGAATTCAACGGTTTCAAGGTCTGTATCGGTCCCGACACCATCTACGGCGACCAGATCCAGGAACTCCGGAAAATCATGGAGAAGGCTCACTATCCATCGGGAAATGGAAACATAAGCCGACAGGATATTACGCGGTCCTACCAGGATTATCTGGTTCAAAACGTGAAGGTCCGGCCGGGGCTGAAGGTTGCGGTTGACGCCGGAAACGGTGTGGGCGGCCTGTTTGCCCTGCCTGTTTTAAAACGTTTGGGATGCGAAATCACGGATATTTATTGTGATCCGGATGGTCGTTTTCCCCATCATTTTCCGGACCCCACCGTCCCGGAAAATCTCAAGGATCTGATCGGCCTGGTCAGGGAAACAAATGCGGATGTCGGCATCGCCTACGACGGCGATGCGGACCGGATCGGGGTGGTCACCGATGAAGGGAAGATTCTCTGGGGAGATGAACTCCTGCTGTTATTTTCCAGATTCGTCCTTGAAAAAAACCCCGGCGCCGCCATCATCGGCGAAGTCAAGTGCTCGCAGAAGCTTTATGATGACATTGCCGCCCACGGCGGCCGGCCGATTATGTGGAAGGCGGGACATTCTCTGATCAAGGGGAAAATGAAGGAGGAAAAAGCCCTTTTGGCGGGTGAAATGAGCGGCCATCTGTTCTTTGCCGATCGTTACTTCGGCTATGACGATGCCATTTATGCCTCCATCCGCCTGCTGGAAATCCTGTCTTTATCCGGTCGAAAGATCAGCGATCTTATGGCAGACGTCCCCATCACCTTTACGACTCCGGAAATCCGTGTGGCCTGTCCCGATCACGTCAAGTTCCAGGTGGTTGAGGCTGCCAAGGCGCACTTCCAAAAGAATTTCAAGATCATTGACATTGACGGGGTCCGGATTCCGTTTGCGGACGGCTGGGGCCTGATCCGTTCATCCAACACCCAGCCCGTGCTGGTTCTGCGCTTCGAAGCGACGACACAAGAACGCCTCCAGGCGATCCGACAGATGGTCGAAGAAGCGTTGGAGAAGATCATGAATCGTTATGTTAGCTAAAAGGCAATAGCGCTTGAAACCTGAAACCATCCGCAAGATCGATATCGGCGTCGGCAAAATCGCCTGCTTCGTCCTGACCTGTTTTCGCCTGATGCTGGACAAAATCCGTCCGGCAGGCCTGACACCGGGCCCCGTCAGAAAAATTCTCTTCATCAAGCTCATCGAGCAGGGCGCCACGGTCCTGGCCTACAGCGCCATTCGGCGGGCGATCGACAAGGTGGGCCGGCAGAATGTTTATTTCTGCGTCTTTGATGAAAACCGTGAAATTCTCGATATTATTGATGTTCTGCCGAAAGAAAACATATTCGTGATTCGCAACCGGCAGTTTTTAATATTTCTCCTGGATATTCTTCGGAGCCTCCATCAGATCCGGAAGATCGGCATCGACGCCACGGTGGACATGGAATTTTTCGCCCGGGCATCCGCCATCCTGTCCTATCTGACCGGCGCCGTCCGTCGTGTCGGGCTGCACCGCTTCACGAGCGAGGCGCCCTACCGCGGCGATCTCATGACGCACCGCGTTCATTACAATCCCTATCTGCATACCGCAAAGGCCTACCACTTGCTCGTGGCGGCCCT